>CAYRGE010000001.1:0-36992 GCA_964423985.1 uncultured Candidatus Saccharibacteria bacterium
GCAAAGACGGGACCTAAACATTGGGTTGCTTCGTCGTTCCATTTAATTACACTTATTGCAAAGATGATGTTCGAATATTAATTTGTCATTGCAAGAAGTGTGAAAATTCTGATTTATGGTTGAAGGATAATAAAAAATGACTGACTTGTTGCAGTGGTTTTTAAGTACTGTTGTTGTCATAAAATTACACAAATCTAGGCTGTGGTGGTTTGGAAATAGTTTTATTGCTTATATAAAAATAAAACCACACAAAAACACAAGCATTATAAATATAATAATTCAAGAAAGTGTTATTTTATGGTTTCTTTTGTAAAATATTTATAAGTTCATCAGTGGTTTTTTCGCCTATTTTACCATCATCTCTGCTTTCAACCATGGTTTTTTTTGTAGTACACTCATTATCTCCTATGACAATGAAGTAGGGCACTTTTTCAAGCTTGGTTATGCGTATTTTCTTGCCCAATGATTCGTTGCTGTCGTCTAGCTCCGCACGAATATTGGTATTTTTAAGTATCGAAAAAACTTCCCGAGCATATTCTTTGTGATTTTCTCCAATAGGTAGTATTTTAATTTGGACAGGAGCAAGCCATACTGGGAATGCTCCGCCATAGTGCTCAATTAAAAATGCTATTATTCGTTCAATTGCTCCAATTGATGAGCGATGTATTATGATGCATTGCTTTTCTTTGTTTTCCTTGTCTATATAAGTTAGATTAAATTGCTTTGCCCCAACAAAATCATATTGCACAGTAAAAGCAGTATCTTCCTTGCCGTTTACATTGCGCATTTGTATGTCAATTTTGGGGCCATAAAAAGCGGCTTCATCTTTTTCTTCAACAAAGTCACTTTTTCTCTCAGTAAGAACTTCCCTCAATGTTTTTTCAGAAGCATTCCAGGCATCATCATCTTTATAGTATTTTTTTTCATTCAACCTATCGCCAAGAGACAAGCTATACCAATAATTTTTTCCAATTTTTAATCCAAAAACTTTTGAAATATATTCTATTAAGTCAAGGGCTTTAGCAATTTCTGTCTTTGCTTGCTCTTTGTCTGCACAGATTATGTGTGAGTCTGCCAAAGAAAAAGAACGTGCACGAATAAGCCCAGAAAGTTCACCAGATTGCTCATATCTATAGAGCTTTGCTACTTCTGCCATACGGATAGGTAGCTCTTTGTAGCTATGTGGTTTTCGTAAATACAGCTCGTAATGATGAGGGCAAGACATTGGTCGCAACATAAACTGCTCATCGTCTATTACTATTGGTGAGTACATTGAGTCCTTGTAATATGGATAATGTCCTGATTTTTTATATAACTCAATACTAGCTATGTCTGGAGTAATCACATGTTTATATCCTCGTTTAATTTCCTCGTCAACAATAAATCGCTCAAGAACGCGTCGTATAGTAGCTCCCTTCTCAGTCCAAAGAGGAAGTCCTTTTCCAACCACATCAGAGAATGTAAACAAATCAAGTTCTTTGCCGAGTTTTTTATGGTCGCGTAATTTCGCTTCTTCTTTTTGTGCAATATTTTGTTTAAGTTCGTCTTCTGTATTGAATACAATTCCATAAATACGAGTAAGCATTGGTCTGTTTTTGTCTCCCTGCCAGTATGCACCAGCAATATGTGTAAGAGTAAAAGCATTGGGGTCTATATCTTTTGTGTTTGAAACAGGTGTGTTGTCAGAAATATCTGTAAATCCATTAATCGTATGCGTAGTAATCTCTTTTTGCTTGAGTTTGTGTATAATCTCAAGTTTATATGGTTCATCCTTAAACATCTCTGTAGCTTGCGGATTTGTTACTTTTGTTGTTTCAAAAGTTAACCCTTGTTTTATTCGGGAACGAATACTTTTTTTAAACTTCTTAAGCAGTGCTGGGCTAGGAGTTTTTCCATCAGAAAATTTAAAATCATAATAAAAACCATCTTCTGTAACTGCTCCTTCACCAATTTTTACATTTTTATCATATGCAACCATAGTCATTGCTAGAAGATGTGCAACAGAGTAGCGAATTTTATGTAACTGTTCTTGTTTTTTCATTTTGTTTATTTATTATTTCCATTATGCACTATTTGTATGTGTTTTTATTTCAACAATATGGCTGTTTCAATATTTCTAAGATTACTTATTTTTATAGATCTTGATATCGATTAGATCTATAGAAATTTAAGTGCCTCAATGACTAGGCTTTTTTCATTGTTTCTTTCAGATATCCGTCCTTTAATTTTTATACACCTGTTTTTTGTTTCAAGCAGGTCTTTATGTTTATTAAAAACATCAGGAAATGCAACAGCTTCAATATCATCATTATAATCAGAAATCTTTAAAAATGCCATATGATCACCGCGTTTTGTATTTACAACTTTCATTTCGGACACTATTCCAGCAACTATTGTTAACATACCTTCTCGTAGTTTTTTAGAGCTAGCTATTGCGATATTGGAGCTCTTTAGCTTGTCTCGGTGTTCATCAAGTGGGTGTCCCGTAACATACAGACCAAGCAGTTCGTGTTCCCAGCTTAATTTTTCAATTGCCGATGCAGGAGGTGATTCCTTCAGACTTAAAGAGGGTGCTGAAGAGCTATTTTTAAGTCCATCAAACAATGATCCTTGGTTCGATGGACCACTCAATTGTTCTCTATGGTAAGCAAGAATCTCCTCCATGTTTGCAAGAATAACCCCTCTCTCACCAAGATGGTCCATTGCACCAGATTTTACAAGAGCATCAAGAGATTTCTTATTTAAGTTTTTGTGTTTAATGCGATCCAAAAAGTCAACGAGTGAAATAAACTTGCCTTTGTTTTGGCGTTCACTAATTATCGCATCTGATATGTCACCACCGAGATGTTTAATTGTATATAAACCAAACCGAATTTGCACCTTGTTTTTTTGAGTGGTTTTTGCTGCACTATTGTCTTTTTGCGAATCAATCAAAGTAAAACCACCGAAGCTCTCATTGATATTTGGTGGAAGTACAGGAATATTCATTTGCTTACATTCATTAATAATTTTTGCAATTTTTTCGGTATCTCCAGATTCAGCGGTGAGCACAGCGGTCATATATTCACCAGGGAAGTTTGCTTTCATATATGCGGTTTGATACGCTAACCTTCCATAGCTAGCTGCGTGAGCCTTGTTAAATCCATATGCAGCAAATGGTTCAATTAGATTCCAGATGGCTATGGCTTTTTGTTTTGCCATCTTGCCATTCACACATCCATCTATAAATTTTTTCTTTTCTTTTGCCATAACTGAAGGAATTTTCTTTCCCATCGCCTTTCGTAGCATATCTGCTTCAAGCCATGAATATCCCGCTAGTTTTATAGCAATCATAAGCACATCGTCTTGGTATGTAACCACGCCAAAAGACTGGTCAAGTATTTCTTCCATTCGTGGATCTAGAAAGGTTATCGCTTCTTTTTTTTGTTTGCGAGCTATATAGTGAGGAATGTTTTCCATGGGGCCAGGGCGATAAAGTGCCACCATTGCATTTATGTCGTGTATAGTCGTTGGTTTGAGCTCCTTTAAGTAACGAGTCATTCCACCTCCAGAGAGCTGAAACACACTCATTGTGTCTCCTTTTGCAAGCATTGTGAATGTTTTCTTGTCGTCCAAAGGAATGTTTTCTATGTCTATTTCTATGTTTCGTAGTTGCTTTACGAGTATTATTGCACCAGCAAGAGTTGCCAGATTTCGTATACCTAAAAAATCAAATTTCAAAAGCCCTGCATCCTCTACGGCATGCATATCGTATTGTGTAATAATTTTTCCTCCTCGTGGGTCAAGTTGTGTTGGTACAAAATCAGTTAATGGTGTTGGAGCTATAACAACACCTGCTGCATGAACCGAAACATGCCTAACACATCCTTCTAATAGTTTTGCCAAATTAATTATTTCTTTCGTTGTGTCATCTTTTTTGTATAGCTCTGCGAGTTCTGGTTCAATTTCAAGAGCCTTATCTATTGTCATTGGAAAACCCTGAGAACCAAGCGGAATTAAATTTGCAATTTTGTCTCCTTTTATATATGGATGACCAAGAGCACGCGTTACATCGCGAACAGCTCCCTTTGCAAGCATTGTTCCGAAGGTGCCAATTTGAGCAACATTCTCTTCTCCGTATTTTTGTTTAACATACTCAATCACTTCATCGCGTCGGTTGTCTGCAAAATCCATATCAATATCAGGGGCTGACGGGCGTTCAGGGTTTAAAAATCTTTCAAAAGGTATTTTATATTCAAGTGGATCTATGTTGGTAATTCCAAGTAAGTAGGTTACTATTGAACCAGCAACAGAGCCCCTAATATTAGTTAAAATACCACTTCTGCGTGCATAATAGATAATATCCGCAACAACAATAAAATAAGGAGAATATCCTTTTGTTTTAATTATATCAAGTTCATACTCTATGCGAGAAACGACATCTTTTGTTTTCTCTAGCTTGCGTTTTGATATTCCTTCGTAAACAACTCGCCGCAGTTCTTCGTCGTGGCTTAATCCATTTGTTGTGGCAAAATCAGGGAATACCCACTTGCCGAGTTCTATTTCTACTTCACACATATCTGCGATTTTCATTGTATTTGAGACAGCCTCAGGTGTATCTTTAAAACATTCAAGTGCTTTTTTTGTGTTAATAAATGAATAATCATCAGAACTCATTGAAAAACGATCGCTACTAGAAAGATCTGTATTTGTCTGTATTGCAAGAAGTGTTTCGTGTGCTTTTTGGTGTTTCATTTCAGGGTAGTGTGAGTCTTGTGTTGCTACAAGCGGAATGTCTAACTCTTTTGAAAGGCTTATTATTTTGTTTTTTACGACTTCAAGTCCTTCCACATTTGGGTGATGCATAATCTCTAAAAAATAGTTTTCCTTGCCGTAAAAACCTTGATGTTCTTTTATTATATTTCTTGCCTCTTCTGTTTTTCCTGCTTTTAATGCTTGTGAAAGCTCCCCACCATAACACCCAGAAAGACAAACAATTCCATCGGAGTGTTTTTGTAAAAGCTCTTTATCAACACGAGGTTTATAGTAAAAACCCTCAATAAATGATTTAGTAACTAGGGTTATAAGATTTTTATATCCAGTTTTGTTTTTAGCTAAAAGGGTAAGGTGAAATCGCTTTGTGTCAATACCTGGTTGTTTACTGTGTCTAGAACCAGGCGTTACATATAGCTCAACACCAATGATTGGTTTTATTCCAGCCTTTTTGCATTTTTTATAAAATTCTATGGCTCCATACATATTGCCGTGGTCGGTTAAGGCAATCGCTGGAACCCCATCTTTTTTTGCAAGCTCAACTAAATCATCTATTTTTGATAAACCATCAAGCAAGCTGTAATGGCTATGGGTATGCAAATGAACGAATTTTGTTTGATTATTATTCAAAGTATAAGTATTATAACACCACAATAGGCTTGCTTTCAAATTGCATTACTTAAACCCCATGAAACATAGATTTTGTCTAAAAAATAGAATAAACTTATAGCGAAATTAAAAGTATATGAACAAAAAACATATCATAGGAATAGACGAAGCAGGAAGAGGTCCTGTTGCTGGTCCTGTGTCAATTGGAGCAGTTATTGTCCAAGATGTTTTTCTAGAAGATTTTTTGGTGTGTTTTTCTGGCGTCAAAGACTCAAAAAAATTATCACCCAAGAAGCGTGAGCTGTGGTTTTTGCAAATGAAGGAAGCCAAGAAAAAAGGTTTAATTGATTTTAGTGTGTCGCTTATTAAATCGGGAGTTATTGATAATATTGGAATTGCCCCCGCAATAAGAATGGGAATACAAAAAACACTTAGTAGGTTGGACCATAAAAAAGCAGATACAAAGATTTTACTTGACGGAGGGCTTAAAGCACCAGATTGCTATAAAAAACAAGAAACAATTATTCGCGGAGATGAAAAAGAGATAATTATTGCACTTGCGTCAATTGTGGCTAAGGTTTCGCGAGATGCCCATATGATTAAAATTGCTGAAAAATTTCCAAAATATATTTTTGAACAACACAAAGGATATGGGACAGCTGAGCATTATAAAAGAATAAAACAATATGGCTTATGTGAAATACATAGAAAAAGCTTTTTAAAAAAACTGAAACTTGACATTTAAAACTATTTCCTAAAAACAGGTTTTAATTTATTTTTTAAAACACATAAGTATTTTAAAAATTACAGAAAATTAATAAAGCATTAATTATTCTATGTTTATTGTAAACCAACAAAGTTTTAAGACGGTGTGGCATAGGGTTGACAAATCTATAATCATAATCTATAATTATTATAGTTTGTTCGTTTAGAAATTAAATAGAAATAAAAAAAGGAGAAAAAATGAAAAATAGAGTAGATTCTATTGTGCTCGGAGGTGTTGCAAAAACCTCCTTGTTGGTTTTTTTTGTGGGCATTGTATCTTCCGTGGTGTTAATTATTGGCACTGCAGAAGAAACAACTATTATTATAGCCAGGATTGTATTGGTTTTTGTTGTATTCTATTTTTTGTTAACCTGTGTGTTTTTATTTTTCTGGAGAAATTAAAAACACACAACCCCCCCATTGTTATAAAAACAATGGGGGTTTTTTATAAAGGACACAGAGTAAACTTGAAGACGAACACTATCTGTCGTTGCGAGGCACGAAGCAATCCAGAGTTGTCGTTTCGGGTATTTAGGGTTTTGTACTAGATTGCTTCGTCGCTCCATTTCATTACAATCCTCTCAAAGACGGGATATAATCTAGCCAAAAAACATATTTCTGTAAAGCTTTAAAATAAAACCTGTCTGTCTTTATTTGTCTTTGTTTATTTTATGGGGGTTGTGCATTTCGCAACCCTTATCACTACACCTTTCTGGTATGGTTTTAGTTCCCTGCATCATAAGTGCACTGCAGAGAGGGCATTTTCTTCCTGTTGGGCGGGCTTTTATTGCAAGTTTACAGTCAGGATAGTTTGAACAACTGTAAAACACACCAAACCTTCCTTTTCGCTCAACCATAACTCCAGTGATGTTTTCTTTGGTAGATTTTTTTGCACACTCAGTGCAGGATACACCTGTTGATCGTTTTGCGACTTCTTCCTCGCTTTCTTTAATAAATTTACATTTTGGATATTTATCACAAGATATAAATTTACCAAATCGTCCTTCCCGTAGTATTAGGCGACCGTTACATTTTGGACAATCTTCACCAGTCTCTTTCGGTCCCTCAATCTCTGCTCCATCCATAGTTCTTGCTCCCATACATTCAGGAAATTTACCACAAGAAAGAAATTTACCGTTTTTGCCAAGCTTTATAATCATATTGCTTTTACAAGATGGACAAAATAGAGACGGATCTGCATTACCAAGGTTTGTTAGTTTTTCAATTCCCTTTTTATTTTCAATATCTTTTCTGAATGGACCATAAAAATCTTTTAACGTTTTTAAATATTTTCGCTTACCATTTGCAATATCATCTAGTTCGTTTTCCATTTCTGCTGTAAAAGAATCATTTATATAATCTGCAAAATATTTTTCAACAAAATCACTTACGACTTCTCCTGTGTCTGTTGGAAATAGCGTTCGTCCATTTTTTTCTACATACCCTCGTGTGTTTAAATTTCTTATTGTTGTTGCGTATGTGCTCGGTCGCCCAATACCTCTTTTTTCAAGCTCTTTAATAAGCCCTGCTTCTGTGTATCGTGAAGGGGGTTGCGTTTGTTTTTCTTCAGACTCGATTTTTGTAAGAGAGAGAGAATCTCCCACAGACAGTTTTGGTAATTCAACATCTTCTCCACGAGCTGTTGTATCAACCATAAGCCAACCATCAAATAAAAGCCGTGATCCATTAACCGCAAAATCAGGAATGACACGACCTTTTATGTTTGCAGTAATTTTTGTGCGTAATATTTTTGCATCAGACATTTGGCTCGCAACGGTTCTTTGCCAAATTAGTTCGTAGAGCTTTTTTTGCTCATCGGTTGTTCCAGCTGTTGTCTTGGAAATACTCGTTGGACGCACCGCCTCATGTGCCTCTTGTGCGGACTTGCTTTTGGTTTTATAAACGCGCATTTGTTTATATTTATCTCCATACTTTTTTATTATCTCAGAATGAACCATACTAAGCGCATCATTTGAAAGAGTTGTGCTGTCTGTTCGTATGTAAGTTATAAGCCCAGCCTCATATAGTCTTTGTGCGACCAACATTGTGCGAGAAGGAGAGAATCCAAGTCTTGTGCTAGCAACTTGCTGTAGTGTTGATGTTGTAAAAGGTGGTTTTGGGCTACTTTTTGCTTCGGTTTCTTTTATTTTTGAAATGCTCCACGAACCTTTTTTCCCTTCAGACAGTATTCGTTCAGCTTCATTAAAATTTGTGGGCTCTTCAGTGCATACAAAAGGTACTTCATTTTTTTGCATATTAAACAAAGCAGTAATAACCCAAAAAGTTACAGGGTTAAAAGCTCGTATTTTTCGCTCTCGCTCCATTATCATACGAAGTGCTGGTGACTGAACACGACCAGCTGAAAGACCGTATCTAACTTTTCTCCAAATAAGTTCCGATAAGTCGTAACCAAACAATCTATCAAGAACTCTGCGAGCCTCCTGTGCTTTTCGGAGGTTTTCGTCAATATCACGCGGACTACTCATTGCGGTCTGTACGGTGTTTTTTGTGATTTCATTAAATACCACTCGTCTTGGATTTTCTAAACCACAAGCTTCTTTTATGTGCCACGCAATAGATTCACCTTCTCGATCGGGGTCAGTGGCGAGGATTACTTCTTTTGCGTTTTTTGCAAGAGACTTAATATCTCTAATAATTTTTTCTTTTCCTTTTGAAACAACATAACTAGGAACAAAACCATTTTCTACATCAATCGCTTGTTTGTTTGATTTAGGTAGGTCGCGAATATGCCCAACACTGGCTGTCACCTTATATTCACTGCCTAGGTATTTTTCAATCGTTTTAGCTTTTGCTGGTGACTCTACTATTAAAAGTTTCATAGTTGTTGTTTATTATAAATTTTTAAAATTAATAATTCTAGTAAGAAATTTTATTTTATATCTTAAATAACTCCGTGTATAGATTATGTAGAATTTTCATTTCGTAAGTTATAAATTTTTCCATTAGATTTTTTTATAATTCCTTTAATTTCCAACATAGAAATTAAAGGAATTATTTTTATGGAAGGCAGTTTCGTGATGTTTATTAATTCATCTATATGTAGTGGCTCTGACAGGGCGGATAATATATGTTTTTCATCTGTGGTTAGATTGTGTTTATATTCATCAATTTCTTTTATTGTGTCAATGCCTAATGTTTCAAGTATGTCCTTGCTTTCAGTGATTGGTGTTGCTCCATTTCGGATTAAATGGTTTACTCCAATGCTCCCTGATTGAAATATTGGTCCTGGAACAGCAAGAATCTCACGATTATAATCAAGCCCCAAGCGTGCTGTAATAAGTGTTCCTGATTTTTCTTTTGCTTCAACAATAAGTATTGCGTGTGAAATTCCTGCCATAATTCTATTGCGTTTTGGAAAACTCCACACTGTTGCGCGAAAATCTGGCTCATACTCTGAAATGAGTGCTCCTCCAGTATCTAATATTTTTTTTGCTAGGGTTAGGTTTGTTGCAGGATAGATGACACTATCGTTAAGTCCCGACCCGGGGACTGCAATTGTTTTTAAGTTTGCAGAAATTGCTGCACGGTGTGCTTCTGTATCAATACCAAATGCGAGCCCTGATACAATAACAATATTATAGCCAGAAAGTCCACTAATA
Source organism: uncultured Candidatus Saccharibacteria bacterium (assembly GCA_964423985.1). Taxonomy (GTDB): domain Bacteria; phylum Patescibacteriota; class Minisyncoccia; order Phycocordibacterales; family CAYRGE01; genus CAYRGE01. Next base: position 9,747 of record CAYRGE010000001.1, read on the forward strand.
AGCTGAGCACAGGCATCCTTTGCATAATTACTTGCTTTTCGTGAACCAACAACACACAAATAATGCGGATTGTTTTTTGGCAGAGTGCCGCGAACAAATAAATAATTCGGAGGCCCAGGGGTTTCTTTTAAAAGGCTTCCAAATGGTAGTTCTTTTATTTTATATTTACGAAGATCACTCATATTGTGTATTTTATTGATATGACACAGACTGTATTATATACTATAAATATAGTTGTATTGAAATTAAAAGATATAATACAACCTTCATTCAATAGCTTAACCAAACACTTTTAATAAAACAAGAATAAAATAAGGTTGAATTATGAAAAGAATAAATTTGGAGAGAAAATGAAAAAGATACACTTAGAAAAGGAAATGTCGCAAGACGATGTTTGCCGAGCGTTATACTTGGACAGGTCGCACATCAGCAATGTTGAAAATGGAAAACAAAATCTTACAATTAGTGCAATGGAAGAGATCGCTAAGCACTTGATACAATAGTCTATCAATTATTAGAATAACTAAAAAATATTATGAACAATAAATCAAGCAATCAAAAACAAAAAAAGATCATAAATACTGAAGCTAGGGGAAATGACAAAATTTATGGATACATGGCAAATGTTGTGAAAAAAGCAAAAAAGGACTTAGAAAAAATCGAAGCGGAAATAGAGGGACTTGAAAAAATTAACAATTAAAACTATGGAAAATTTTGAACTTAAAAAACAAATAGAACAAGCGAGCGATCCAGAGGTTTTGAAAACTACTCTTTTTGCTTTGCTTGATAAAATAGATTTGTTGGAACAACGTCTCTCAATTGTTGATAAAAGCGGAGATGGTCAAGAGAATGTTTCTGATATTATTGCCAACAAAAGAGACAGGTTGGAAGAAATTCGTCATGGGTTGACTGAATTAAACGAAAGAATGGAAAAGCCGTATCTTGTTTCCGCAGAGCTTGAGGCAGTAAAAGAGGTTTTAGATATTTTATCTGAAGCGGGAGAATGTAATTCTGTAATTCTTGAGGGAGAGCCTGGAACAGGTAAAACACAGTGGGCATATTCTGAAGTAGGACAAGAATTGCAAGACGGAAAAGATGTTTCTCTTGTGCATGTTCGCGTTAAAGACACAATGCGTGCTCAGGATTTATTATATAGTATTGATGATGTTCGTCGCTTGAGTGACGCACAAGCACAAGCACAGGTTCCCGACCAAATCCGTCAGGAAGCTGGCGAATGGAAACAAAAAATAATAGCTGGCGACATAAACCCAAACGAAGACAAAGAATATGGGATTTTTAAAGCAAAAATGGAAGCAATTGTTGAGTTAGGAGAAACAGCGAAAGATTTGAATTATTTAAATTATGTTGATTTGGGTCCACTTGGTGAAGCAATTCATCAATCAGGAAAGGGACAGAGAGTATATTTAGTGATTGATGAAATTGAAAAAGGGCGTGAAGAACTGATGACAGGTATTTTAGACGAGATTGAAAACCTAACTTTCACAATTGGAGAAACTGGAACCGTGGTAAAAGGAGACAAAAAGAACATGCGAATAGTTATTACTACAAATACAGAGGATTCTGATAAGATTCCTCCTTCATTTCGCAGGCGAAGTTTATACCACTACATAGATTATCCGAACCGAGCGGATATGAAAAAGATTGTAGAGTTGAATTTTCCAGATATTCAAAGAGAGTTACTTGATTATACTATTTCTATTTTCTATCAATACCAAGAAAATAATGAAGTAGAGAAAAAGCCTTCTACCCCAGAGTTTTTGGCGTGGATTAGAGTTTTGAGCAAAGAATTTGACGGATCAATTCCCGACAATATTCCACATAAAGAAATCTTATTGAAGTATCAAGAAGATATGGAATTGGATATTGGAAGAATAAATGTAGAGGCACATGAGGAAATGGAACAATCAGAAGAAGTACTTCCACATTTTGTGCAAAGAGCATTTCGTGGTGATCAAATTTATCACATTACCGACAATATAAATAATCACAATAATCAAGATAAATATTCTGCATTTTATGCAAAGCTTCAAAATAAGGGCGTAAATTTTATGACTCCAAAATTTGGTGAGGAATATGATAATCGCTGTAGTAAGCATGTGCAGAAAGTACAAAGAAGTTTTCAGATTGTTGTGCCAGGAGTTGAACATCTTGGAAATGGTTATTACGTAATTCCTGATGATAAATTATCTTTACTTGATGAAGTTATTGATACAGAAACAAAAGTTTTATCAGCAGGACAAAATTTCTCATCCATAAAAGAAAAAAGTGGCGATGTGACGATTGGTCAAATTGAGATTGACGGATACCAACGAGAAGCGTTTATGGGGGATGACGGTAGAGTTGTGGTAAATAAACCCTACAATCGATAATAATTATGAGCGAAAAATTTTTCAAAAGAGAATTTATTCCCCCAGAAGAAAGAGATTTGCGCAAATTCAAAGGCTCTAATCTCAAAGAAGTTATTGAGTTTTTAGAAGGTGCAGATACAGAAAATATAAAGGAATATACTGGTGACAAAGAATGGAAGGAGTATTTAGACAGGGAGGGTCAAAGTATTTTTGATGGTTTTTTGACTTTACTTCGTGAAAAAGGTGTGCGAGTTTCCACTCCAGAATGGTTGCAATTTCTTCAAGTCATAGAAAAGAAAACAACTGCAGAAGATTTGAAAAAGATCGTTGGAACAAACGAACTTTTAAATAAAGTTCGTTTGTTCGCGCAAACCACTTTAGTAAAGGACAAATCAGAAGAACTATCATTTCATGAAGCATTTGATGAATACTTTGAATTAGCGGCAAAAATATACAGTCGCGAATTGCAGGATGAAGAAGCAGAAAAAAAAGAAACAGAAGTGCAAGACAGTCGCGACAGTGGTATAGAGCCTGAAATAAAAGAACAACTTGGAATAGATGAGGTTGATGAAAATTTAGATCTACCGGAAGGTGGAGAGCATGATGATGACGAAAAAAAGCATGGTGGAAAAGAGGATCAACACAACGACATTTTGAAGAAAGAAGATTTGGCAAAAAAGGGTGGCGGAAACAAAAAAGATGGAGAAACTGGTGAAGGAGATAAAGGTCAGCCAAGTGAGGGAAAAGGTAAAAAAGGAGAAGCTGGTCATGGTGAGGGAGACAAAGGAAAGGAGGGGGAAGGAAAAGGCGATAAGGGTGAAGTTGGAGCAGGTAAAGGAAATAAAGGCGACCCTTCTGGAATGGGTAAAGGTAGTAAAAAGGGAGCCGAAAATAACGAGTCAGGAAATCAGTCAGTACCACCAGAATCTCCCGAATCTGAACAACAAAAAGTTAGTCAAAAAGGATTTTTAGTCGGCGGCGGAAAAGGTAAATCTATTTTTGCAGAACGAGTCAATCAGCCGCATATTACTCACAGAGGCGAAAGATTAACGAAACAAGATATAAAAGACAGAAAGAAAAAAGTTGGAAAAGTTGACCGACGAATGAGATATGAAGTGAGACCAGATAAAGCAAGTATGCGAGAAGTTATTAGAAATCTTCGCAGGATTATTATGGATGTTTCTGAGGTAAAAAGTAGCGATGTTGATCTGAAAAGAACTGTTAAAAATTTTGCTCGTCGTGATTTTCGCTTTGACTATGAACGAGAAAGAGAGAAACAACCAGAAGTTGTTTTGCTTATAGATGTTGGCGGTTCTGTTAACAAGTGGAGTCCGCTGATGAAAGAGGTTGTTGAAGAAATGGCGAAAGGACTTAGTAAATTAGAAGTGTATCTTTTTCATAATAATTTATATGGATATGTTTGGAAACCAGACCCAAAAGACCTGCTTGCTTCAAGTTATGCAAAACCAAATTCTTTGATTGATTTAAAAAAAGTTGTTAAAAGAAGAAAAAAAGTAATTGTTTACGGAGATGCAGATATGTCATATTCTGAATTTGAAGGAGATTGCTGGCTACCAAGCGGGAATGATAAATTAGTAGAAAAATTTGGAATGGGCGGAGAAGAAAGTCTAAAATTTATAAAAAAGAAAGCAGACTCGGTTGTATGGATAAATCCAATATTTGCAAAAGAGTGGGATAAGCAAGATGATTCTAGAGCAATTGAAGCTATCAATGATATTATACCTATGCACGATTTAACTGTCGGTGGAGTTGAAGACGCAATAAAGGAATTAATGAAAAAGTAAAGGCTACGATGTTGTTTTTAAAAATGTAGATTGGAAGAAAAAATTATCACAACAGACTTTCGAGATATCTGAAGACTCAGTGATTTTTGGTTTCTCTCTAGGTGCTGTTCTTTCATGGTTAGTGGCTCAAGATTATAAATGTAAACAAATAATACTTGCTTCTATGACACCTCAATACTCTTGAGAAGATGGAGAAACAAAAAAAGCTCTGATTGATTTACTAGGTAATCCTTCCCCAAAAAGAACTGGTTTTAAAAAAGTCTTAAGATAACAAATTAAAAGAGTACAGAATTTATTAAAAGGAATACCTAGAAAAACCTTAACTCGGTGTACACCTTACGAAGTTTTTGATAAACTAATGAATAAGCGCTCGGTTAGAGATTAGAAACTAAGCAATAAGAGTATCTTACAATATAAAATTAGTAAATAATAAATAAATAGTATGCTAGATATTAAATTTATTCAAGAAAATAAAGATATTGTGCAGGCGGGAGCAAAAAAGAAACACATTGATTTTAATGTTGATGCACTTATTGTTGCTGATAATAAAAGAAAAGAGATGATTAATGAAGTTGAGTCTATGCGTGCTGAACAAAACATAGCATCTGAAAAAATAAGCCAAACTCAAGACCAAGACATACGCCAAAAACTTATAAATGAAGTTCGTGGTTTTAAGGAAATACTTCAATCAAAAGAAGAAGAGTTAAAAATCATAATGCAGGAATGGCAAAATCTGATGATTAGGGTTCCGAATATTCCAGATATGTCTGTGCCAGAAGGAGCTTCAGATCAAGACAATAAAGAAATAAGTAAATGGGGTGAGATATCTGAGTTCCAAACTGGTTTTAAAAACCATATTGAATTAATGCAAGACCTTGATATGGTTGATTTTGAGAGGGGTGTCAAGGTTGCTGGATTTAGGGGGTATTTTTTGAAGAATGAAGGAGTTACATTGTCTGTTGCTCTTTGGCGGTATGGTATGGATAAACTTATTCAGAAAGGATATCAACCAATGATGGTTCCATCTTTGTTGAACAAAAACTCGTTTTTAGGAACTGGTTATTTGCCTCAAGGTGAGGAAGATTTATATAAAACTCAAGACAATAACTATCTTGCCGGTACATCTGAGGTTGGAATAATGGGATACTATATGGGTGATACCATAAACATAAATAGCTTACCTAAAAAAATAGTTGGATTATCTCCTTGTTTTAGGCGCGAGGCGGGTAGTCATGGGAGAGACACGAAAGGGCTAATGCGTGTACACGAGTTTTTTAAACTAGAACAGGTTATTTTCTGTGAAGCAAACCACGACGAGAGTGTTAAGCAACATGAAGAGCTTCTTTGTAATGCAGAAGAAATTATGAAAGGACTTGAAATTCCGTATCGCGTAGTTGTAAATTGTGGAGGAGATCTTGGATTAGGGCAGGTGAAAAAATATGATATTGAAGCGTGGGTGCCGTCTGAAGACAAATATAGAGAAACACACTCCGCCTCATATTTTCATGATTTTCAAACACGCAGATTAAACATAAAATATCGTGACCAAGAAGGAATCCTCAGGTTTGTACATTCATTAAACAACACAGCAGTAGCAACACCACGCCTTTTAATCTCATTGCTTGAAAATCACCAAAATGCAGATGGAACAATAAAAATTCCAGAAGCACTACAGCCATATATGGGGAATAAAAATATTATTTCTTTTAAAAATTAAACCTTGTTTTATTTTGTTTGGTGGTAATTTAAAACCAATAGCAGAAAAAGCAGTGCGCAGAATATTTGAAAGAGAGTGCGTAAAAAATAGATTGGTATATAAAAGCAAAACAACAATAAAATGAAACGAAAGCGTAATTTTCTAGAAACACCAAAGCGTATTCGTCGCAGGAGACAAAGGCGTATTATAAAAACAGTAGCATCCGTGTTGATTTTTTTGTTTACAACACTTGGCTTGTTTTTTATAGTCAATAATGAACGATTGTTGATTTCAAGTATAGAAATAACCAACAACGATGTTGTCAAAACAGAACATTTAAGGGATATTGTAGAGGAAGAGATTAGTGGAAAATATTTTTTTCTTTTTGCAAGAAAAAACGCACTTTTTTTACCACGGAAATCTATTGAAAAAAAAATACTTAATAAACACAAAAGAGTAGAAAGTATACACATTAATCTTGTTGGGTTAAATACATTAAATCTAAGTATTACTGAACGGGTCCCGTATGCATTGTGGTGTGGGGAAAAACAATCAAAAGAAATAGAAAATTTCACTGTAACTGATTCTTGTTTTTTTATTGATCGTACAGGTTTTGTTTTTGACAAAGCCCCTGGTTTTTCAAGATATGTATATTTTACGATATATAGCCCGCTTGATAAGGCAATAAAAAACAACACAAACTGTCCAAAAGGAAGTTTTATAAGTTCAGAGGTTCCTTTTAAGTATCTTGTAAAATTTAGAGAAATACTTGCTTCAAGAAAATTAAAAACAACACATTTAGTAATTCTACCGAACAAAGATTATAAGCTGATTCTTGTTAGTGGAGGGGAGTTGATTTTTAGCGGGAAACAGAATCCAAATACAGTGTTGGATGATTTACTTTTTGCAATAGATAGAAAAAAAGTAGAATCTCCAGATATGTTTAAAAATCTCAAATACATAGATGCTAGGTTTATATCAACACAAAGAGTGTTTTTCAAATTTCACTAACTCGTTCTTGCTTTGAAGTGGTATACTATATGACATAGAATTTGTAGCTAGTTTTTAAGAGATGTTTGTTTGATAATTTAAAATATTCAACAAGGAATAATGAGCACATTTAGTCTATTAAAAACATATTTTGCATGGCACTACTCTGTTGCCTTGCTTGGAATTTGGAAAATATTTATTGATATAGAGTGGTTTTTATACAATTTTTTTTCAACAAAACTCCTTTTGCAGACACTATTTTCTAAATGGAGAAGACTTGGAGAAAAAAGAACCAAGAAAGTTGACATAATGGATTTTTTCACTGTTTTGATTGTAAACACACTTATGCGAATAATAGGTGTGTTTGTGCGACTTTTTCTAATAATTACTAGTATTGTTTTTATGGTTGTGTGTGGCGTAATTAGTATTGTTGTGTTTTTCGTATGGCTTGTTTTGCCATTGTTAATTATCAGCTCTCTTGTCGTTGGGCTAAAATTATTGTTTTTATAAAAAAATTATGATATTTCCTCGTGACATAATAAAAAGCACTAAATATCCAGTTTTTAAACTTGAAAACTTTTTGTCGCATAGTCTTAGGCATAAAACACAAAACACCATAGGGCTTATTGTTGTATTGCTTATACTAACAGAAGTTGCTGTTCGTATGCTTAATTACCTTAATCTGCTTGGGGGTGAAATCAGAGAGTTCTCTGTATTCTTTGTACCTAAAATTACGGGAATTGCACTAATTCTCTTTAGTGTATGGGTTATCTTTTTTTTAATGGAGGCATTTTTTTATTCAAAAAGCTATAAAGAAAAAGACAAAAAAACTAAAGTTAAAAATTTTTCTAATGAAGTAGACCTATTGAGTTTTGAGGTTGGAAAAATTATATATCGCGCGAATAGAAACGATGAAGATATAACAAAGGGATTTTTCCTGTCTTCAATGGGTAGGCGCATTTTACTTCGCTCAGGTGTTAGTATTCGTGAGCAAGAATATTTTTTTGGCGTTCGTGTAGGTACCTTATATGGAATACAAATTCCAGTTGATAAGCAAGAACAGCTTTTTATACTTCCCGACCTTGTGGAGTTAATCTTAAATAAAGACACAGAGCTTAAGGAATTTTTGTTTAAATTGGGTGTTCAAGTAGGTGAACTTCGTGGTGCCGCGGAGTGGGTGTGCAGAGAAAATGAAAATAAGAAAATAAAAGAAAGATGGTGGTCACGTGAAAACCTTTCTCAAATCCCTGGAATTGGGAAAGATTGGGCATATGGTGGTGCATATAAGTTAAAAAAATATGGACACGAGATAGTCGGCACTAATTATGGGAATATGAGTAATATTGGTCTTTTAAAACGCGAGCCCGAATTTAATCAACTCAAGGACGCATTGTTGCGAGCAAGCAAGTCAAATGTACTTTTGGTTGGTAGTCTTGGTGTTGGGGTAATGGATTTAGTGTATGTTCTTGCTCGTAAGGTTCACTCAAAAACAATAAACCCAGCATTGGAGGGCAGGAAGGTTGTGTTGTTGGATACGAACCTTTTAATATCTGAAACAAGAAACAAGGGAGACTTTGAACATGAGGTTATGTGTATTTTTGAAGACGCCATTGGTGCTGGAAATATTATTTTAGTCATTAAAAACTTGCCAGAATTTACAATGAGTGCTCGTGCAATAGGGTCAAATATATCCAGTATTCTCGCCCCATATTTTTCTTCTAGCGCAATACAAATTATTGCAACAAGCGATAAAGATGCATACCATCATATTCTTGAGCGAAATGCGTACATAATGAACGAATTTGAAAAAATCTCAATAAACGAGACAGACAATGAATCTACTATTGCTGTGCTGGAAAAAACAGCAGAGCAGTTTGAGTTGACGGAAGGGTTGTTTTTTACCTATCCTGCAATTCTTGAGATTGTAAATAGTGCAAATCAATATATTACAGAAGGAAGTATGCCTAATAAGGCTATTGATTTATTAATCAACCTTGTTTCTGTTGTGCATAGAAAACAAAAAACTGTAGTCGTAAAAGAAGATGTGCTTGATTTAATAGAGGATAAAACAAGTATCCCGGTTGGGAAAATTAAACAGAAAGAACGCGAACAGCTTGAACAAATGGAGGATTTTTTACACAAGCGAGTTGTTGGTCAAAATGAGGCAATCCACGCAATTTCAGATGCAATGTGTCGCTCGCGTGCTGGTGTTCGCAATATGTCAAGACCAATCAGCTCCTTTTTATTTTTAGGTCCTACAGGTGTTGGTAAAACAGAGACAGTAAAAGCACTCGCAGAAAGTTTTTTTGGCGACGAGAATAAAATAACACGCTTTGATATGTCTGAGTATCAAGGAATGGATGCACTTATTCGGCTTATTGGTGAGAGCAGGACAAACTCTGCTGGTGCACTAGCTACTAGTTTAAGGGACCGTCCTTATGGAATCCTGCTTCTTGATGAATTTGAAAAAACAAACACAGATGTACATAATTTATTTTTGCAAATTCTTGATGAAGGATTTTTTACCGATGCATATGCCAAAAAAATCAATGTAAGGAATATGATTATCGTTGCAACCTCAAATGCTGGTAGTGATATAATTTGGGATATCACAAAGAAAGGTGGGGATCTTTTGGCAAGTAAAAATGAATTTATCGATGAAATAGTAACAGAGGGAACATTTAAGCCAGAATTGCTTAATAGGTTTGATAAGATTGTTTTGTTTCACCCATTAAGCAAAGAACACTTGCGTGATATAGCTGAGATATCTCTTTTGCGACTCAGCAAGCGACTTCGCATTAAAAACAGCATTGAATTTATAGTGAATGAAGCTGTTATAAATTTTGTTGCTAGGCAAGGGTATAAACGATCGTTTGGCGCTCGTCCAATGAGGCGTTTTATTCAGGAAAATATTGAACAAAATATCGCAGAGAATATTATAAATGGACAAATACAAAAGGGGCAACACATAGGGTTTGACTCAGAAGGAAACATAAAATTATAATGGTAAAAATCTTATATATATTGCAAAAAATAACAGAAAACCACCTCATTGTTATATCCATTGCTTTTTTTGTTGGCATTGTCTATGCAGAACAAATGATGAGCATAGCACATTTGAGCACATTTTTTTTGGCAATAATTTTCTTCTTAAGTTCTCTTAAAATTAACTTTTCAAAAATACGAGAACATTTAGATGATAAATGGATGTTGTTTGTAGTTAACATTTTTACACTACTTGTCTTACCTGTAGTTGTGTATTATATTGCTTCAGCAATATACCCACCAATAGCCTTGGCATTATTGTTGTTAGCAGCTATGCCTGCAGGAATGACGACACCACTTTTGGCAGAAATCTGTGGAGGCAAGCAAAGCTTGGCACTCGTTCTTACTATTACTACATCTCTTCTGGCCCCGATTACGGTGCCATTGATTGTTAAATTAGTCGCTGGGTCTTATATTGATGTTAGTTTTATTGATATGTTCAAGACACTGGTGTTGGTTATATATATACCCTTCATTGTCGCTCAGATAGTTAAAATGTTTTGGCAAAAAAACATTGACCGCGTCTCTAGTGTTTTCAAAACAATGTCTACAATTTTTTTGTGTCTATTAATCTCGTCTATAGTTGCAAAACATTCCGATGTGATAGTAGTAAGCCTTGGAGGTGGCGGGGATGTTTTTATTTATTTAGCAGTTTTGTTTTTCTTTTTTTTAGTACTTCATTTTTTAGGATATTTAGCGGTTTTTTGGAGAGAAAAGAGAGATCGTGTTACCATAGCAGTGTGTCTAACTTATATGAATTTTACGCTTGCAATAGAATTAGCTAGTAAGTTTTTTCCAGAACCAAACATTTTAATTCCAGTAGTGTTGTCTGTAATTCCGTGGGCGTTAATGATTGTTCCGTGTAAGATTGCTATTCGTAGATTACATATGGTTTAGTGTTAAAGTTTATATTTTGAATAATTGCAGAACATAAACTCTTGCTGTTTTTATTACATAAAAAACAATGACTTCATTTTGGAATAATCTTAAAAAACCATTTTTTGCTTTAGCACCACTTGCTGATGTTACAGACCCAGCGTTTCGTAGTATTATTGCAAAATATGGCAAACCAGATGTTATTTGGACAGAGTTTGTGTCGGCAGACGGGCTTGCACATCCTGAAGCAAGAGAAAAATTACTTCACTCTTTTTTGTATAATGAAAACGAAAGACCTATTGTGGCACAAATCTTTGGAGCGAAACCAGAAAATATAAAAACAGCCTCTCGGCTTGTAGCTAGTCTTGGTTTTGAGGGTGTTGATATAAATATGGGCTGTCCAGATAAGAGAATTGACAAACAGGGTGCTGGTGCGGCACTAATAAAAACACCTAAACTTGCACGAGAAATAATTCGCGCAGCAAAAGAGGGAGCGGGAGACATTCCAGTGTCTGTGAAAACTCGCATAGGTTATAATAAAAATGAAATTGACGAATGGATACCAGAGATACTTGCAGAAAACCCCGCTGCTATTACTGTGCATTTGCGTACACGCAAAGAAATGTCCAAAGCTAAAGCACAGTGGAGTTTAATGCCAAAAATAGTTGAACTTGTAAAAGAAACCGATATTGTCGTAATAGGTAATGGCGATGTGCTTGACATAAATGACGCAAAAGAAAAAGCAAAAGAAAGCGGAGTAGATGGTGTTATGCTTGGCAGGGCAATATTTGGAAATCCGTGGCTTTTTAATCAAGAAATAAACAAAAAAGATATTACAATCAAAGAGCGAATGCAAGTAATGGTTGAACACACAAATCTTTTTGAAAAATTATGTGGCTGTAGGAATTTCGCAATAATGAAAAAGCACTATAAAGCATATTCGGCGGGGTTTGAGGGGTCAAAAGAATTACGAATTAAATTAATGGCAACAAAAAATGCAAAGGAAGTAGAGCAAATTGTTACTTCAAGCTCTATTTTTAGTTAATTTTTTTATAATTTGAAGGTTTTGTTATTTAAGACTAGAAACATATATAAATTTATATACCACAATTTTACTAAATAGTTTTAGTAATACTAAATATAGGGTATAATAATAATGATGATGGAAGGAATACTAAAAGCAGACATTTTTTTTGTTGTAACAACAATAGTGATTGTGTTTGTTGCGATTGCTGTAATAGTTGCAGTCGTTTATGTTATTTTAATTCTTCGTGATATCAAAAACATTTCATTTTGTGCACGAAAAGAGATTAAACATATTTCAGAAGATTTGGTTTTATTGAGAGAAAACACTCGTAGTAGAGGGTTAAGGGTGGTACATTTTTTAGAGTTCCTTAGCAGGTTCTTTAAAAGGAATAGAATTAAGAATAGAAGAAAGAAATAAGATTATAAAATAATTATATTAGACTATGGCAATAAAAAAACAGAGCAATAAAAAACACAATAAGCAGGGATTGGCAATAACAGCCGTAGTGGCGTCTCTTGTTGCTGGAGCATATTTTCTTAGTGATAACAAGCAGGTGAAAAAAAATAAAAAAATAGTAAAAGGTTGGATGTTAAAAGCAAAAGGCGAAGTTCTTGATAAAATGGAGAAAGTTCAAGATCTCAAAAAGTCAGACTATGAAAAAATAATAAATTCAGTTTCCAATAAATATAAAAAACTAAAGAGTGTAAACAGTAAGGAAATTCAAGATCTCACACGAGACCTAAAGAAGCAATGGGTTCACATAAACAAAGACATAATAAAAAACTCTCCTGCGAAAACTCCAGCAAAAAAATGCAAAAGAACAAAAGTTGCTAAGGTTAAAGCCAAAAAGAAGTAAGCGTAATATATTTTTTGCTTATTATTCATAAAAAATAGTATTAATATGCAAAATATTGTATTTTATCGCAAATATAGACCAAAGGTTTTCTCGGATGTTCTAGGGCAGGAGCATATAGTTAGTGTGCTTGAAAATGCAATTAAACAAAGCAGTGTTGCACATGCGTATCTGTTTGAAGGACCTCGTGGAACAGGCAAAACTTCTGTTGCTAGAATCTTAGCAACAGAAGTTGGTGTTACTAACAATGATCTTCACGAAATTGATGCAGCAAGCAATAGGGGAATTGATGACATACGACAATTGCGTGAATCAGTGCAAAACCTTCCGTTTGAGTCTGAACAAAAAATATACATAATAGACGAAGTTCATATGCTTACAAAAGAGGCTTTTAATGCGCTTTTGAAAACCCTTGAAGAGCCACCTAGACATGTAATATTTATACTTGCAACAACTGAACTGAGTAAAATTCCAGAAACAATAGTTTCTCGTTGTCAGGTATTTCATTTTAAGAAACCAACACTGGCTATTCTAAAAAAAACAGTTTTAAGTATTTCAAAAAAAGAAGGACTAAGTATTGATTTAAGTACTGCTGAATTAATTGCATTTTTAGGAGATGGTTCGTTTCGTGACACACTTGGTGTGCTTCAGAAAATTACTATATCGGCGAATAAAAAGAAAATAACAAGCAAAGAGGTTGAAAAAATTACTGGAATACCAAAGAATGTGCTTGTAAATAAAGCAATAAGAGGGCTTGTTTTTTGCGAAGGCAATACAGCACTAGATGCTGTGAATGAAGCAGACAAAGAGGGAGTAGAAATTAAAATATTTTTAAATCTTATTTTACAAAAACTTCGTATCATACTTTTAATACGATTTGGAAGTAACCTAGAAAGTATAGCGAAAGAACAAATCACAGATGAAGACTTTATGTTCTTAAAAGAAATAAGCCAAGATGGGAATATAAAACTTAATTCTGGTACAATAAAAACGCTACTTGAAGCATATGATAATATGAGATATTCTTCAATTTCTACACTACCGCTTGAGCTTGCAATTATGGAAATTGTTGAAAAACAAAAACAAGATTGCCAAAAGCACGCATCTTAATTTTTTTTATTGAGTATTCCTCTGTGTCTTTCTAGTGTATTAAAGCTCTTTGACGATTTGCAATAACAGTGGACTAAACTGGTTTGCTTCGTCGTTCCGCTACCGCTACACTCCTCGCAAAGACGGGGATATAATGTCATTTTGTTTAACTTCTCGCAAAGACGGTGGACGGAGAGTTGTGCTTGGTTGTTGAAGTATTGATTACTGGGCTTGACAAAATTGATTTTATATGTTTTTCTATATATAGATGTTTTGTTGTTTTTTAGTTCTTTGATTTAATACAAGGAGAGAGAAAAATGAAATCAGTAATATTGTTTCCCATAACTTTTTTAGCCATTTTAGCTATTTGGGTGTTGGCGCTAGTCTCCATTGATGGCGTCCTCTCGATTGAGAAAAGCGAGAGCACCATATTTTCAACAGAAGATATGGTTAATACAAATATTGTTGCCGTCTCAAGTGAGGGGCTGCAACAAACATTAGCTAGCGAAAGAGTTTTTTTGATATCTAAGTTTGTTGATTTTGATAGGGGCGAGATAGACCTTGCCCTTGCGGTTAGCAACCATGTTTTTGGATTCATTATTGTTGAGTCCAAAAACGAAACTCTCACAGAGAAGGTTGTGAGAGTTTTAAGTTTTCTTACCTTAAATCAAGAATCAAGAAAAGAAGTTGCTAACACAAAATTTTCTTTGGTGGATTGGAGTGGCGATGTGTTCTATACACACCACATCATTATCCACCAAACCACCAAAGGGTGGACCCACCCTTTGGTGGTTGAGGAAAAAGTACTAGCCCTCTTTATTGAGGGACTTAAACAACAACAAGAAGAAGCTTTAGTGGCTTTATATGAGGAATATTAATTCTTTGCAAAGCCAGCTAAGGCAAAGCCGTTCATTTTTTAAATGAACGGCTTTTTTTTGCAAGAGCAATCAGTTTATTCTTTTTGTGATAAATAACATTACCTTGTATCAATAATTTTGTGGCTGAACCATATACCAATAAACATAATAAAACCAAGAATAAGAAACAAGTGCTTAAAGTCAATGTCTGTAATATAAAATAAGATGGTTGCAATAACAGGAGCAATAATATATGCAACAGGTCGTGCATTGCGATAGAAGCTTATTATATTTGTATCCGAGGCATTTATTTGCTTAAAGAAATAACTTTCTGTGGTAACTTCAATTAAACTTGCTCCTGTACGAGTAATAAACAATGCAATAACCCAAAGCCAAAATGTTTGTGTATTTATGAAAACAAGACATATGGTTGAAACACCAGTAATTAAGAAACCCAGTGTTAATATTTCTTTTTCTCCCCATTTTGTGTCTGCCAATTTGCCTGCTGGCCATTCAAATAAAACAAAAGGCAAAAGCATTATGGAGAAAATAAGACCCAGTTCGCTCCATGCAAAACCAATGTGTTCATGTAGATATATTGGCATATAAATAACCATCCATGCATAGAAAAACCTTAATAGCATTCCTGCCATAAAAATATTGTAAATATTTTTATTTTGTAATACTAATTTAAGAGTAGTTCGCGTATCAGTATGGCTATAAGTGGGGTCTTTGAACCCTCTAAAATGAAACACAAAAAGAACAAGCATAAACATCATTAATACAGCAGAAATAAGATATAATTTTGTGTACCCTCCCGTTGTTATAAGTATCCCAGCAATTAAAGGAGATATCAGCAGTGCTGTATTTAGCACGGTCAAAAACACACCTCTTATTTCTCCGGTATGGTTGTCTTTAGAGTATTTTTCTAAAAATATATCAAGGTTTAAATAAACAAAAGATGTAGCGGCAAAATAGGCAATAAACATAGGAATAATCAAAAATGGAGATGTTGTAAATGCAAAACCCAATAAAAGCAAAATCATTATCAAAACCAAGAAAAGAGTAGTTTTGTAATTCCCAAATCTATTTAATACAGTTGGAATGCAAAGTATTCCAACTGTTGTTGCAATAGAGCCCAATGTATACAATACACCAACAAGGTTTTTTGCTGTTTGGTGATCCCAGATAGTAGATAGCGAGTCGCTTATAAATGTTGAATTTATATATACTGGGATAGCAACAGAAAATGTAAAAATAAAAACCAGAATATTAATAAACCATATAAGGGATCGTCTGTCTTTTGTGGTGGAACTCATATTGGTATTTTTATGGTTTAGTTGTTCTGTAAAATAAAATATTTTTATTAATGTACCATACTTATTAACTGAATTGTCACTAAATTCCTAATAACACTGGAAGTACAATAGGGCGTTTTGCAGTTTGTTGCAGTAGATATTTTTCAACATCGTTTGTAACACGCTTTTTAATTGAATCAAAGTCTATTGGTGTTGAATTTTTAGACATATTCTCTATTGATTTTTTAGTTATATATCGTGCTTGTCTTAATAAGTCTTGTGATTCTCTTAAGTATACAAAACCTCTTGAAATTATATCTGGCGATTTTCGTAACTGTCTTGTACGCATATCAATAATAGCAATAATAACAAATATACCATCTTGTGCCAGCATTTGCCTATCTCGTAAGACAACTTCTTGTACACCACCAACAGAAAGCCCATCAACTACAATCATTTCACTCGGTGCTCGCTCTTTTAGTACGTTAATTTTAGAGCCGTTTTCACTTGTTTCAATCACCATTCCATTGTCTGGAATAATAATATCCTTTTTTTGCATTCCAACTCGCCTTGCAACCTCCGCATGTTCGCGAAGCATTGAATGATATCCAAATGCTGGCATAAAAAACTTTGGATTTATTTTCTTTATAAACCAAGCAAGCTCTTCTTGTGTTGCATGTCCTGTTGAGTGAACATCACTCGTTTTGTAGGTGATAATTTTTACTCCATGCCTACAAAGATTGTCTTTTAATTTCCTAACACTAAGTTCATTCCCTGGGACAACAGAAGAAGATAGAATTATAGTATCCCGTTCAGTTAATCGTATGTACTTATGTTGCTTTCTTGTAATCCTAGAAAGAGTTGCAAATTCTTCTCCCTGTGCTCCTGTTGCAATTATTACAATTGAGTCAGGCGGGTAATTATCAATTTCAGAGATACTTACAAGTGTGTTTGTTTGTATTTTTAAGAGCCCAGCTTTTTTTGCCACTTCAATATTTGTTTTAATACTTCTGCCGTCGGTGATAACTTTTTTATTGTATTTTTCGCAAATTTCTATAATTTTAATCATTCGCTGAAATTGCGATGCGAAGGTTCCAATAATAAGTCTTTCTGGTGCTGTCTTGATAATTTGTTCAAGGTTTTTTTGTATAACTTGTTCTGTAATAGAAAAACCTGGTTGCTCTGCATTTGTTGAGTCCGCAATAAATAATATGTTTTTTTCTTTTCCAAGCTCACTCCATATATCCTCCTCTTTTTTTACCGCTACTCCATCAACATGTTCAAGTTTAAGGTCACCAGTGATTATTACATTACCTTCTGGAGATTCAAAAACGATACCCATTGAATCTGGAATAGAATGAGTGACAGAAAAAAATTTTACTGATAAATCATTAAAGGAAATTCTCTCATTAGGTTTAACTATCTTATAATCAATTTCAGGCAAGTCAGGGAATTCTGTTTGGCGTTTTTTGATTAAAAGAGAGGTGAGTTCCATTGTGTAGATTGGAGGATTTCCTAATCGTTCTATCATATAGGGAATTCCACCAATATGATCAAGGTGTCCATGTGTTATAATAAGTCCTCTAATTTTGTCCTTTCGCTCTTCTAGATATTTTGTATTTGGAAGAATATAGTCAATTCCAGGAGAATCTTCTTCATTTACAAACTGAAAACCAGCATCTACTATAAGGATATCGTTTCCATATTCAAAGGCATACATATTTCTTCCAACTTCCTCAACACCACCAAGAGGGATTACCCTGAAATTTCCTTTCGCAAGATCTGGGATTATTACGGGTTTCTTTTTTTGAGCGACAGCAGTATTTCGGCGTTTTGTTTGTGTGCCAAAAGAACCAGAGCGGCTGTTTTGTTTTTGAGAGCTTCTTTTATTAAAGTTATTTTTAGTTTGCATATTTTGTGAATTTCTTTTTATTGTTTTATTTATAATTTCTGTTTTAAGATTATGCGATGCGTTCTTGTTTTGCGTTGCTTCGTTGTGGTCGGCAAAGCCATTGTGGTTATTCTTGAATGTCTTTATATTCATTTAAAAATGGTTTAGTTTAATAAAAGCTTGTTTTTAATTCTAAAAATTGAAAATAGCCCCTAGGGATTTTATATTATAAAATCCCTAGGGTTAGTAATTTTTATCTTGTGAAGAATTTCCAAACACTGTTTGTATCCATATACCACTTGTGTATATTTGCAAATCTTTCGTAAGGTGCGGATATTGTATCTATTCCAAATACATTTATATTTTTTGGAAGTACATAGATAAAACTGGGTGCATATAAAAATATAGCAGGGATGTCGTTTGCTATCTGCTCTGTAAACGATTCGTATTTAACTATTCTTGCATCCACCTCTGTTGTTTTTCGTGCTTCTTCAAGAATTGTGTCAACTGCAATGTTTGTGTAAAGAGAAATGTTTAAACCAGGATCAAGTCGCTGTGAAGAGTGCCAAAAAGCAAATGGATCAGAATCTCTGCCTATTATTTTTCCAAATAAAAGCGCATCATACTCTCTTGGTCGGATAACGGACTGGTTTAAGTTTTCGTGTTCAAATACTTCCACCTCGACAAGTATGCCAATTTCACGCCACATATACTGAAGTAATTTTGCTGTCTTTTTTAACTCAGGAACTATTGATGTTGAGACAGTAAAACCAAGATTTTCTCCATCAGAATTGGTTCGGATTTTAGTCTCGTCATTTAATTTCCAGCCACTTTCGTCAAGGAGTTCACCAGCTAACACAAGTTGTTCTTTTTTTGTAGAAACAAAAGTTTTAGGAGGTGTGTATCCAATAGAACCAGGTGGTATTGGTCCGTCTATCATTGTTCCATATCCGTAAAGAACCTCATTTATTATTTTTTGCTTGTCAACAGATAAATTTAATGCTTTGCGTATTTTATCACTAGCAAAAATATCCGCATTGTTTTGATTAAAAAATAAACCAAATATACGAGGAAGTGCAGAGCTTTCAACTCGGTAACCTTTCTCGACTAAAGTTTTTCCCGAGACAGGAGATACTGAACCCATACTCACTATATCACCCTTTTCAAATGCTTGTATGAGTTGTTCTTCGTTTGGATAAAATAATAGCTCAATTCTCCGCAAATTAGGCTCTCCAAGAGCAAAATATTTAAATGGTCTTAGTGTGTATGATATCGGTATACCACCATCGTCTTTTTTTATACGAGAAACCTTATATGGACCAGATCCAATAGGGTTTGTATTTAACTTGCTTAGTGCAAATTGTTCTGTCGTCACCTTATTCCAGAGATGATATGGAAGAATTCCCAATACTGTATTTTCAAGAAAAGGAGCATATGGTTTATTCAACACAAACTGTATTGTTTTATCATCTATTTTTTCTACAATTACACCATCCCAATTTGCTCGCCTAGGACTTCGTAGTTCAGTGTTTTGTGCTAGTGACACCGTAAACACAATATCTTTAGCGGTTATTGGTGTTTTGTCATGCCAAACCAAATTGTCTTTAAGTGTAAAAGTATATATAAGTCCATCATCTGATATTCTGTATGATTTTGCTAGGTCTGGCATAAGTATCCCATCTACAGATACACGCATAAGACCAGAATAAACGAGCATTGTTAAATCACGATCAGCGTTTGAATTTGCGAGAATAGGATTAATAAAACGCGGAGAACCAATAATTCCTTCAGTAAGTGTTCCTCCATGGCTGGGAACAACTATACGGTGCTTGTTGCTTACTGTCAATACAAGAATAAATGCACTTATTATAAAAACAATAATTAGCAAAGATAAAATAAAACGATTTTTATAATCAAGTTTTTTTATCGCCACAGAAACACCAACCTGTGTTGAGAGTGTGTATTTTCGCTCTACCAACAAATAGACAACTTTTTTAATTAATTTCATGAGAATTAAGGCGTTGCTCAAGGAATTATTTTTGGTGTTATAAAACACTAAAAAATTACAATAGCTACAAAATTTTTATTTATATTATGAGAGGTAAGAACACAGAAAAAGAAAACAATATAGCAATTATAATTGTAAGCTGAAATAAGATTTTTTCTGCTCCGCGTCTAGTGTGGTTTATTGTGTCTTCGCTTCCACCACCAAATGCACCACCAGCACCAGCACTGCTTTGTTGAAATAATATTACGATAACAAGTATCACTGAAAGTGATACTTGAATCCACGGTAATGAGTTTGTGAGTAATTCCATAAACAAAGATTATTATATCAGGAGTTTCATAAAATACAATAGCTTTTATTAACACATATAAAATATGGTATATTTTATATGTGTATGAGGGAAATAAAATAATAGTTTAAAAATGGAAAAGAAACAAAAATTAAATATACAATATAGTAATAATACACAGGTTTTCATCAACTCAAGATAAAGACTGTATTGTCGTCGTCAATAGTGGCGTAGTTGCTGAACAAGGGGAACACAAAGAACTTCTTGAAAAGAATGGAATTTATGCAGAGCTATGGAAATTACAAGTAGGTGGTTTTTGAAATGAATAAACAGCAGAGATATTGCTTTAAGTGTTTGTTGTTTGTTATAATTCTATTTAATAAAAAGGGTGTACATTTTTTATGTAGGCGTAGTGTTGTTGGGTAGGCGAAAATAGTTGATATTTTGTTTTTTGCAAATATGATAAAAATAAAGATGTTGCATAGATAAGGCTGTAGTTAAGGTTTTTATGTGTTAATTAATTAAAAAATATGAGCCACCAAGCACTCGTGCAAATAAACAAAAAGAAAAACGAATCTATACAACAGGCGTCAACAGCGTTGAAAGACATAAATACAAAAAAACAAAACAGAAAAACACCTAAATATTCTTTTTTTGACAAAATATCTTATGCAACTCTATTTTTCTTAATGGCATTATTGCCTGTTTTTGTTTTGTCGCAAGAACTAAACTTGCAGATAGGGATTAGTAAAATAATACTACTTTCTTTTGGTGTAGTAATAGCGCTCATTTTTTGGTTAATTGGGCGTTTTAGGGATGGTGTTGTTGTATTACCTAAAAGTTGGATCTTGGGTATCGGTGGGCTACTTGCGGTCACATTTTTAATATCAGCTCTTTTTTCTGTAACACCAGAGATGTCTTTAATGGGGTTGATAATGGAAACAGGGACAGCAAGCTCCATCTTTACTTTAGTGTTCTTAATGGCTTTAGCTAGTTTATATTTTCAGAAAGAAGGAAGATCGATATATTTTTATACAATATTATTGTTATTGAGCTTCGTGTTGTTTTTTTATCAGATATTTCGCACATTAATAATAGTTGAGGTTTTTCCACCAGAATGGATAGCAAAAATACCACAAAATCTTTTTGGAGAATGGAATGATCTAGCTGTATTTTTTGCACTCACTGCACTCCTTGTGTCGCCTGCTCTTGATATTTTGCGTTCTCGAATAATTATAAAAATTATTCTTTATTTATCGCTTGCAATTTCTCTTTTGAGTATGTTGGTAATTAGCTTTTTCATAGGTTGGGTTGTATTGGGGATAATTTCCCTGATTGCTGTTGTGTATATATTGTTATTTAAGGAGGAAAACAAGAAATACAGATTGCCAATTGCTTCGCTTATTGTACTTATTGTCTCTTTATTTGCTATTGCAATGCATAGCCCAATAAATGATTTCTCATCTAAACATACTGGAATTCCACAAGAAACATTACATCCAAGCTGGACAGAAACACTTGTTGTTGCAGAGCATACATTAAGAGAAAGTCCTGTGTTGGGTGCTGGACCAAACAGGTTTGCTGCACAATGGGCATTATTCAAGCCAACGAGTGTAAATGATTCGCAATTTTGGATGTTGGATTTTGATTTTGGTGCAGGTGTCATACCTACTTTTGGTATAACTACTGGTTTATTGGGTTTATTGGTCTTTTGCTTGTTTGTAGCCGTATATTTAAGGTCTGGAGTGCGTGCTTTGTTTTATACAAACAAAGATATGTTTATGCAATACAGACTATTGTCTGCTTTTTTGGCGTCATTCTTTTTGTGGATTATATTATTTGTTTATGTTGCAAATATTGTAATTCTAGGACTTGCATTTTTTATTACAGGCATATTTATAGCTGAGCTTGTTAATGCAAAAATAATCAATAACAAACAATTTTTTCTGTCCAGGAAAACACGTAAGGGGTTCGCTTCTTTGGTGTTTTTGATTTTAGTAATGATTGTTATTGTTGTGTGGAGTTTTTTTATGGTTCAAAAATCTACAGCAATTTTTTATGTACAAAAAAGTTTTAACACAGAAAATATAGCAGAAGCACAGGAATTAATGTCAATAGCAGTGTTTGTTGATTCAAGTGATGTTTTCTACAGAAGAATATCTGAGTTATATATGCTCAACGCTCAAGGAGTTCTGAGTGATGAAAAATTAAGCCAAGAGGAGGTGCGAAATCAATTTCAACTGAATACTTCAAATGCCATTAGAAATGCACTTAAGGCTCGCGATAAGAATCCATTAAATTATCAAAACCTACTTACCTTAGGATCTCATTATCAAGCACTTGGAGAAGCTGGCCTATCTGAAGGATATAAAAATGCCAGAGAGTCATATAAACTAGCTCAACTATTAAATCCTAATAATCCTAATATCCCACTATTGTTGGCGCACATCGCATGGAGAGAGGGCGACATAGAGCTTTCTAGAAAATATATAGAGCGTTCACTTTTTTTAAAAGATGATTTTGTGCAGGCATTTTTTCTGCTTTCTCAAATTGAAGCAAGTAAAGGTAATTTACGCGAAGCAATCATTGCCGCAGAGTCTGTGACAATAGCCTTACCTAATGATGCTAGGGCATTTTTTCAACTAGGACTTCTTAATTATCAGGATAATAACTATGAGAATGCCATCATCTCGCTAGAGAGGTCTGTTGCTTTGCAACCTAATTATTCAAATGCAAAATATTTTTTAGGGCTTAGTTATAATAGGGTTGGCAGAAAAGAAGAAGCAGTAATTCAAATTGAAGGCGTATTTAGATTAAACCCAAACAACGAAGAGGTAAGTACTGTGCTAAAGAAGATGATAGAAGGGGAAGATATCTTTGTAGGAGATCTAAAAAATGAAGAGAGTTCTGTAGATTCTGAAAGGCTGATAACAGATGAAGTGAGTCCTAATTAATAACACCCCGTAATGGTTAGTAAAATCCTCCATATTTTTTATAAAGAAATCAACGGTCTACACCAAGCCGCTTTTGTTTTGGGTGCGTTTGCTCTTTTTTCGCAAATACTTGCACTTGTGCGAGATCGTATTTTTGCACACTCATTTGGAGCAGGCACAACCCTAGATCTTTATTATGCAGCCTTCCGTGTGCCAGACCTTTTGTTTGTGTCTATAGTTTCATTTGTTTCAATAACTGTTTTAATCCCATTTATAATAGAAAAATCTGGCAAGGGAATAGTTTTTACACAAAAATTCATAAATGATGTTTTTACTGTTTTTTTTGTTTCAATAATTTTTGTAAGTACTGTCATCTATGTATTTATGCCAGACATTGTGAGGGTATTGTTTGTTGGTTTTAGTGGTGATGAGCAAGCGACATTGTCTTTAATGGCACAAATATTGCTTTTATCACCGATTCTTTTAGGTTTTTCGAATTTACTTGGTAGCATAACACAGGCATCAAACAGGTTTTTTGTTTATGCCTTAAGTCCAATATTCTACAATCTAGGTATTATTTTTGGAGTATTGTTTTTGTATCCAACACTAGGTATCGTGGGTCTTGTATATGGTGTTGTTTTAGGTGCTCTTTTTCATGTTCTGGTTCAGATTCCAGTTGTTTTTAAAGAAAAACTAATTCCAAGATTTTCACTTAACATTAATTGGACAGAAATGAAGCGAGTAATTGCTCTGTCTTTACCTCGTACATTAGGCCTCTCTTCTAAACACATTGCCTTGTTGGTGTTGTTTGGTATTGCTTCGACAATGGCAGAGGGCTCAGTTGCTGTATTTAATTTATCATTTAATCTTCAATCAGTGCCGTTGTCTATAATAGGAGTTAGCTATGCGGTGGCGACATTTCCAACATTATCGCGCCTCTTTTCTAGCAACAATATTACTAAGTTTGTAAAAAATATATACACAGCAGCAAGACATATTATTTTTTGGACACTGCCTATTTTGGCTTTATTTATTGTGCTTCGAGCACAGATTGTTCGTACAATATTAGGGTCGGGAGAGTTTACTTGGGCAGATACTCGTCTTACTGCGGCAGCGTTAGCGCTGTTTATGGTCTCTTTGGTCGCTCAGTGTTTAGAGCTTTTATTTGTAAGGGGTTATTTTGCGGCTGGCAAAACAAGAACCCCTGTTATTATTAGCGTGTTTTCTGCGGCAAGCATAGTCGGATTTGCATATTTGTTAGTATTTTTATTTACAAACAATGATGTATTTAGATTTTTTATTGAATCACTTTTGCGCGTTGAGGGTATTTCTGGAACAGCGATACTTATGTTGCCACTTGCGTTTTCAATAGGAACACTTCTGAATATTGCACTGCTGTTCGTGTTCTTTAAAAAGAGCTTTAGAATTACAAACACATTCTTGCATGTAACATTCTGGAATAGCTTTGCTGGATCTGTCTTTATGGGGTTTTCTACCTATCAATCGCTTAAGATATTTGCACTTGTTTTTGATTTAAATACCTTCTGGGGAATATTTATGCAAGGATTTTTATCTGGAATTATTGGCATTGCCGTAGGGGTGTTTATGTTAAAATATATTATTAAGAGCAGAGAAATAAATGAAGTAATTAAGTCTATTCACGGAAGATTTTGGAAAGCAAGACCTCTTGCACCAGACAAAGAAAGTTTGTAGTCTGATTGCAGTTTGTTGACTAGCTTTTAAAATACACAACTTTTGTCTTACAAGATAAAGTTTTTAAAATCAAAATGTTGTTAGCTTGGTGTTGAGTCTAAATATAATACCAAGTATTATGATATGCTTATAAAATAAATATGAAAAATATACGAAACTTTTTAATAATGGCACATATAGACCACGGCAAGTCCACTTTGGCTGATCGGATGATAGAGATAACCAATACTGTGGAAAAGCGAAAAATGAAAGACCAGGTTTTGGATTCAATGGAGCTTGAGCGAGAACGGGGTATTACAATAAAAATGCAACCTGTTCGTATGTTGTATGAAAAAGAAGGAACACAATATACCCTAAACCTAATTGACACTCCGGGTCATATAGATTTTTCTTATGAAGTTTCTCGCGCATTACAAGCCGTTGAAGGTGCGTTGCTTTTGGTTGATGCGACACAAGGTGTTCAAGCACAAACACTCACAACTCTTTCTATGGCACAAGAATTAAATCTTGTTATTATTCCAGTAATTACAAAAGTTGATTCTCCGCTAGCAAGAGTTGATGATGTGAGGCTTGAGTTATTGCAACTGCTTGGATGTTCTGACGATAGTATTTTTGAGGTTTCTGGCAGGACTGGACAAGGAGTAGAAGAGTTGTTGGGCGAGATAATCAAAAGCATTCCTTCACCAAATGATACAACCGAAAAAGATTGTATCCGTGCACTCATTTTTGATTTTGAGTACTCAAACCATCGTGGAGTTATTGTATATATTAGGATTTTTGATGGAAAAATTAAAAAAGGGGATTCTTTGTTTTTCACTAAAGCTAAAAGCAATTTTCAAGCAGGGGAGGTAGGTGTGTTTCAGCCAGCACCCAAGGCTGTAGATAGTTTATGTGGTGGGGATGTTGGATATATCGTTACGGGAATAAAAGAGCCGGGGATTGCTTCTGTTGGGGATACTATTACAGGTTTTAAAAAGCCACAGACTGCTCTTCCAGGATATCACGACCCACAACCTGTTGTATGGGCAAGTGTATACCCAGAAAGTGCAGATAATTTTATATTATTACGCCAAGCATTGTCGCGAATTAAACTTTCAGATCCATCTATTTCGTTTGAAGAAGAGGCATCTGGTGTTTTGGGCAGGGGGTTTAGGTGTGGTTTTTTAGGTATGCTACATCTTGAAATTATAATGGAACGACTGCGTAGGGAATTTGACATCGGGCTTATAATGACAATTCCGAGTACGATTTATGAGATAATACACACAAATAATAAAAAAGAAGTTATTTATTCACCAGTACTTTTCCCTGACTATGGGCAAGTAGGCACTATCAGAGAGCCATGGGTTTCTGCTAAAATAATTACCCCTGGTGAATACATAGGAGGAATTATGCAAATTCTATATGACCACGAAGCTGATGTTGGAGCATCTAGCCTTTTTGGAGATAATCGCACAGAGATTAGTTTTACAATGCCTATTAGAGAACTTATGCGTAATTTTTTTGATGAAATAAAGAGTATTTCGTCAGGTTTTGCTTCACTATCGTACGAGATTGCTGGAATGAAAGAAGCAGATGTTGTTAGGCTTGATATATTGGTTGCTGATGAAGTTATTCCAGCATTTTCAAAAGTAGTATCACGGCGTAAGGTTGAAAAAGAAGCACAAGAGATGGTTGAGCACTTACATAAACTATTACCAAGGCAGATGTTTGTTGCTAAAATACAAGGGAAATCCATGGGTCGTATTCTTGCATCACGAACACTAGCTGCATTTAGGAAGGATGTAACTTCAAAGCTGTATGGTGGAGATATTACTCGAAAAAGAAAACTTCTTGAGAAGCAAAAGAAGGGCAAGAAAAAAATGAAGGAAAAAGGGAAAATAAATATTCCTCATAGCGTGTTTTTGAAAATTGTAAAAAAAGATTCTTAAAACCCAGAAAAAGAACACCTGTGTGTTTTGAGAGTTTTTCTAGGTTCGTAGTGAAGAATTAATTAAACAAACAAGGTAGTTTTTTAGACAATATAACACCACAAAACATACTACTTGAAACTCTGTGTTTACACAATATAAGAAAGTTTTTTAGAAAAATGCTGGTCCAGAAAAAAGGAACACCATACTAATTATAATAAGTATGCTCACTATAATCCAAAAGACTTTAAATGTTTTGCGATGTTTTTTATTAAAAATCATAAAGAAGTAATATTAATTTGTGTATTATAAATAGAAAATATATTTGAATGTTATTTTATAAACTTAATCAATATATATAAAATATAACACAATGAGTAGATATAAACAAAAAACAAAAATTATTAAATGGAGAAAAATAAAAAGGTCGGTTTATACAAAAATTGTAGCTATAATCCTTTTTATTATTGTGGTGTTTTCCTCTATTGGTGTGTGGGGTATGTATAAAAAATCCCAACTTGCAAAAGAAAAGAGAGATGAAGCAAAAGAAGAGTTGCAGCTCCTTGTTAAACGCAAAGAGAGTATTTCAGAAGAAAT
>CAYRGE010000002.1:0-28797 GCA_964423985.1 uncultured Candidatus Saccharibacteria bacterium
CACAAAACTTTAAATCCGAAACAATAACTCTGGATTGCTTCGTTCCTCGCAATGACGGATAACCATTCGCAATGACAAACAAACGCTAGTAATGACAAATAGAGTTCGCAATGACAGATAGAGTTCGTTTTGACAAACAACCTCTAACAATGACAAAAACTGTTCAAACCCCGTCTTTGCGAGAAGCGTAACGAAGTGTAGCGTGTTGTTCTGTTCTGAACTGTACTCCTAAAAAATAGACGCAACTAATCTGACTATAGATGAACAGATAGAAAAAATTTAAATAATTAAAAAATTGTTATAACTTGGCTTTCTGCTCTTAATTATTGTTCCACTCCCAGCCTTTTTTATCCATAGCTTTTTTTGCCGCCTCTTGTTCTGCTTCTTGTTTTGATTTTCCACACCCCTCAGAAATAAGCTCATCTGCAAGAAAAACACCGAGTGTAAACTCTTTATCGTGGTCTGGTCCTTTTTCTAAAAGCATTTTATATATCGGAGTGATTCCTGTTTTTTCCTGTGCAAATTCTTGAAAAAGGCTTTTTGCATCTCTCCACAATCCTTCCTTAATAATTCCATCAAGTTTTGGTAAAAGTATTTTTGCTATAAATTTTTGAGAGGAGCCGTACCCTTGATCCAGATAAACGGCTCCAATAACTGCCTCTATTGCGTTTGCTAGTATGTACTGACGCGCCTTTCCTGTATCTTTTGCTTCTCCTTTAGACAAAAGCAGGAATTCATTTATCCCAATTTCAACACCCGCTTCTGAGAGTGTGTTTGAATTTACTATAGCAGCCCTAAAACTAGTTAAATCACCTTCGTTTTTATTGCTGTATTTTTTAAACAAATAATCAGTTACAACGAGCTCAAGAACAGCATCTCCTAAAAATTCAAGTCGCTCATTGTGGCTCCAGTCACAAGCTTTGTTTTCGTTTAGATACGACCTGTGTGTACAAGCCTCTCGTAATACATCTCTGTCTTTAAATGGTGCGCCAATAATCAATTCGAGTTTATCGTAGTTAATTTCTTTGTGTTTGGTCATGTTTTTATTTTTGCTTTGCAAGCAATATGTTAATGGCTTTTATTATTATGGGCAAAATATCATCATATGTGTTTAAATCTGGAACATTTTTAAGTTTAAACCATCTTGCATCGTCTAAACCACCCGAATCTTTAAGATTAATATCTTCAAATAAAGATTGCGCGATAAAATATGTAACTTGTTTTCGTATTTTTCCTTTTTCAGGGTCAGACGCAATGTATTCATTTTTGCCAAGCTCCTCTTCTATTTTAACATCCAAGCCAAGTTCTTCTTTAATTTTCTCCGCCGTACCCTTAACAATATCTTCTGTTTCAACGCGTCCTTTTGAAAGTGTCCATCGCCCAAAAACATCGTGTACTAATGCAAGATAAATATCTCCATCTGCGCGAGCATAAACAACGGCACCACCCAAACGAGCTGTTGGTATTTTTGTTAAATCGATATTTTGTTTTTTACTAGTTTCGTTTTTACCAGGTTCTCCAATTTCTTTATATACTGCCCCCATAACACCATTCACAAAGCGACCACTGTTTTCTCCTCCAAAACATTTTGCAAGCTCAATTGCTTCATTAATAGCAACTTTTGCAGGAACATCTTTCCTGTTCTCAAACAAAAGTTCATAAAGCCCTATGCGAAGAATATTTCTGTCTGCAATAGCAATTCTGGATATTGACCAATCTGGAGTGGCCTTTTCTAAGACAACATCAATCTTGCTTTTTTTTTCAAAAACGCCAGCAAGCAGATTTTTCATAAAAGAAATATCTGTGTTTTTTGGAGCAAATTCTTTTACATTTCGGTTTAGAATTTTGTCTGGCTCTGCAGAATTTCCTTCGTAAAAATCATACTCAAACAATGTTTGCAGTACAATTGACCGTGCTAAATGTCTATTTGCCATAACTTCTTTGTTTCATTCGCATTTATCACGAATAATTTATATATTTTAAATAACAAAAAATTTTTTTACCTTACTATAAAAAGCTTAAAACCCCAAAAACAACATCTTCGTGATTTATTTTATTTTGAAGTTTTTGATAGTTCTTCTGGGTCTAATTTTTGATCTTCTTGCTTCTTGTTGTCTTCGTTCGTTGCTGAGGGGTCTTGTCCTTGTAGTAGTTCTTTTTTCTTTTGTTTGCGTTCTTCTTGTCTTTTGTTTATTTTTTCCATATCAACCACAATACGACCTCTATACATACCACATGCAGAACACATTTTATGTCTTATGTGTGTAGCCTTACACTCTGTGCACACCGAAAGACGCGGTATATCAACGTTGTGGTGTGCTCTCCTGTTTCGCGTATGACCACGCGTATGACGCATTCGTACTGACATTAAAATTAGTATACACAGTTTTGTGTGCGAATGCAACCATACATACAACAATAGCATTGTTTTGTAGTACGCTAGTTAGTTTTCTTATAACCGTAGTAGCCCACAAACTACACGACCATATCTTACTGAACTAAAGCAGGATATCTAAAATAAAAATAATTTCTACAATATTTTTAATGTTTTATTTTTTTACTATAAATACCCTAACTCGCTAAAAACCTTATTGTATGAATTAATTGTCTGTTGTGCTTTTCTTTTTGTAAGAACAAAACTCAACCCTTCGTGTGCGATTAAATTTCTTACTTTATGTGCCTCCCATGCATCTTGTATGCTATTTAAATCTTTTTTTGTCATACCGCGTAAACTTTCACCTATACTATCGCCACCAAAACCATTTTTTTGTAGAGCACCCTCTAGCATGTTATCTGCCTCAAGTATTGCAATTCTCCACTCTGTTGGGTTTTCAGAATCAAGATGTTTTAATATGGTTTCCCATTTTATGTTTTTTGCGGACTCCTCATTTTTTTCAATATCTGTCGGCTTGTGGTATTCGTATTCTTTTATGCGTGCATCTCTAAGTTTTAGTACGGAAAAAATAATCCCAATAAAAAACAATATGGAAAGAATCAAAGAAATTACTTTTACAAGTGGAATATATGGACCGACAAATGGCTCTAAATAGCTAACAAAAACAAACACAAATACACTAGCAATGCTTGTAAATATTTCTGTAATGGTAAAAAAATCATGTTGTACAGTTGGCATAGTTTTCTAATTAAACCTTTTTTCTCCCCTGCTCTCATCTTTCTCTAATACAGACTCCATGTCTTTGCCTACTTTAAACAGTAAATCTTCTCCAAAAGAGTCAGCTATAAATTGTATCCCAAGAGGAATTTTTTTGTCGCCCCTTAAAACACTGCCTGCAGGGACAGATATAGCAGGAATCCCGGCAAGATTTACAGGAACAGTAAATAAGTCTTCAAGATACATCAGTATTGGATTTTTGGTTTTCTCGCCAATCTTGAACGCAGGAGTTGGTGTTGTTGGAGTCGCTATTATATCAACATCAATAAATGCCTCACTAAATGCAGACTTGATATGTCTCCGAACAAGATTTGCATTGCCGTAATAAGAGTCATAGTAACCAGCAGACAACACAAAAGTGCCGAGCAAAATCCTCCTCCTAACTTCCTTTCCAAAACCACACCCTCTTGTGTGAGAATAAGAACTAGTTAAGTTTTTTTCGTCTATTGAGAGCCCATAGCGAACTCCATCAATTCGTGCTAAGTTACTGGAAACCTCGGCTGGCATAATAATATAATATGCCGCAAGAGCAGAATCAAACTCAGCAAATGAAATCTCCTTAATCTCGTATCCTTGTTTTTTCATAACTTCAATTGAGGCATAAAAACTTTCAAGCACACCAGTATCAATGTCTTTATTTTTGTTTTTAAGAAAATCCTTTGGAATACCTATCGTTAATTTTCTTTCTGGTGTTTTTTGCCATTTTGGATTAAGACAAGAAGTGCCGTCCATATGATCAACGCCTTTTATTTCGTTGAAAACTATCTCTACATCTTCAACTGTTTGTGCCATAGGGCCTATTTGATCAAGAGATGAAGCCATTGCTATTAATCCACAACGAGATACTGTCCCATATGTAGGCTTGAGACCAACAACACCACAAAATGCGGCTGGTTGCCTAATTGAGCCACCAGTGTCTGAACCAAGTGACGCTATTGCCCCACCAACAGCTACGGATGCAGCAGAACCTCCAGACGAACCTCCTGATACACGACTTATGTCGTGCGGGTTTTTTGTAACTCCAAACGCAGAGTTTTCAGTAGAACCACCCATCGCGAACTCATCCATATTTGTCCTACCGACAAAAACAGCATATTGAGATTTCATTTTTGAGATAACGGTCGCATCATAGGTGGCTTTGTATGGTTCTAATATTTTCGAAGATGCGCTCGCAATCTTGCCTTTTATAAGTATATTGTCTTTTATGGCTATTGGAATACCTGTAAGTGGTTTCTGTCTTCCACCTGCTATCTCCTTATCTGCGTTTTTTGCTAGTATTTTAGCGCTGTCAAAAACCTCTAAAAATGCATTTATATCTTTGTTTGTCTCTTTTATGTTTACAAGCACACTATCTAAAAGCTCACTAGCAGAAACTTTTTTACTCCCAAGTAGAATTTGCGCCTCTTTAATTGTTGTGTTTTTTTTAATCAAGATTCTGTATTGTTTTATTTACTTTTACATATCCGTCTTTTGTTTTTGGTGCTTCAGACAATATCTCGTCGGTATAAACACCACTAGTATGTGGTTCTTTGTCTTCTCTTAAGTGAGTATTTGACAGTAGCTCAATGTTGGTTTCTTTTTTAATATTCTTTTGTGCAAATGTTTTAATAACCGACACATACTCAAGAACGCCATCGAGGTCGCGAATTATTTCTCTTTTTTCCTCTTCTAAAACACTTATGCGTGCCAGCTCAGCGAGTTTGTCTATGTCTTTTTTTATTAACATATATACCATAGACTATAACAATTTATTTTAAATTATGCTACCTGTTAAGTGTTAGCGAAACAACAATACATCACCGTCTTTGCGAGAAGCGGAATGAAATGGTAGCCATTGTTGTCTTTGCGAGAAGTGGAGCGGTAGCGGAACGACGAAGCAAGCCAGTATGAAACTTTAAATACGAAACAACAATTCTGGATTGCTTCGTTCCTCGCAATGACAGATAAACTCTAGTGATGACAAAACTGCTCGCAATGACAGATAACCGTTCGTTTTGAAAAACAACTGGTTGCAATGACAAATAGATGTTTGTTTCGGCAAATAGCTGTTTACTTTGATAGATAGTGCTCGCAATGTAATTAATCGCCTGTTTTGTTTTCAATTATTTTTAAAAACTCTTCTTCTTTAATTGTTGTTACCCCAAGTTTTTTTGCTATTTGATATTTACTACCAGAATTTTTACCAACCACAACATAGTCTGTTTTTTGCGACACAGAACTTGAGACTCTTCCACCAGATTCTTTTATGTATCTTTTTGCTTCGTCGCGACTCATAGAAAAAAAAGTCCCTGTTAATACAAAAATTTTACCTTGTATCTTGCTTTCTTTTTTTTGTGATTTTCTAGGTATTATGATTTTTATTCCAAGATTATTTAGCTTATTCAATAAATTTATGTTTTTTTTGTTATTAAACCACCTTGTCAGTTCCCCAGCAACAACCAAGCCTATTCCGTCAATACTAGTCCATTTTTCAATGCTAATATTTGGGAAAACACACATCAAACCACTCAAATCTTGTACATTTTTTTCACACCCAATTTGTTTTAAGTTTTGAACTACAAGACCTGCTGTTTCCTCTCCAAGATGTCTTATACCAAGAGAAAACAAAAACTTATCCATAGCAACATTTTTACTTTTTTCAATTGCAGTAATTAGATTTTGGGCAGATTTACTAGCAAATCGCTCAAGCACTTCCAGTTTTTCAATTTTCAATTTAAAAATATCCTCAAATCCTGAAATCAGCTTATCGTTTACTAATTGTTCAACTATTTTTTCTCCCATACCGTCAATATCCATTCCCTTTTTACCCACAAAATGAATAATCCGTTCAATTTTTTTAGCAAGACATTGCTCATTTACGCAGTAATGTTTTGTGCTTTTTTTATTACCTGCATTAACTAGTTCTTTTTTCACAACACCACCACATATGCCACATTTATCGGGCATTATAAATTTTTTTTCCTTTCCATTGCGCATCTCTTTTATTGCTTTTACTATGCGAGGAATAACATCTCCAGCTTTTTGGATTATCACTGTATCCCCTATTCGCACATCTAAACGCTTAATTTCATCTTCATTGTGCAAAGTAGCACGCGACACAATACTCCCATCTATTTTTACTGGCACCAAACAAGCTACTGGGGTGAGTACTCCTGTTCGTCCAATCTGCACCACAATATCCGTCACTGTTGTAGTAGTTTGTTCTGCTGGAAATTTATATGCAATAGCAAAACGAGGAGCTTTACTCGTATAGCCCAACGCATTCTGAATTAAGTGTGAATTTATTTTAATCACAACGCCATCAACAATATAATCCTCGTGTTCTTTTTTGTTTTTCCACTCTTGATAAAACTCTTCTATTTCACCAACTGTTTTACAAATCTTATGGTTTGTGTTTACTTTAAATCCTTGTTTTTTTAATAACTTCAATTTTTCGTCTTGCTTTATGTTTAATTCATTGTTGTTTAATGAATCGTTTTTATCTATGTCATATATAAAACTGTCTAAATTCCTTTGTGCTACAACTCTTGAGTCAAGTTGCCTGATAGAGCCAGCTGCCGCATTGCGTGCATTAGCAAAAGGTGTTTCGTTCTTTTTCATACGCTCTTTATTGATACGATCCATTTCTTTTTTAGAAAACCAAATCTCACCAACAACCACAAACAAAGATTTATTTTTAATCTCCAAAGGAATACTACGAATTGTGCGAACATTGCTTGTAACATCTTCTCCCATAACACCATCGCCACGAGTAGCTCCGATTGCAAGGCCACCGTTTTCATATGTAAGTACAATTTTTAAGCCATCTATTTTTAGCTCAACAACATATTCTATTGATTCCCCTGCAAGTGAAGTATTTTTATTTATTAACTTACGAACTCGCTCGTCCCATTTCTTAAGCTCTTCTAAATTAAAAATATTATCAAAAGACCATTGTTTGTGTAAGTGCTGGGTTTTGTTAAACTTATCAGCCGGCTTACCTCCCACTCGTTGTGTTGGGCTTGTGTTGTTTTTTATTTCTGGATATTCTGACTCAATTGCAATAAGCTCCCTCATTAACGAATCATATGCATCATCGCTTATATTAGGTTTGTCTAGAACATAATATAAATAATCATTGTGTTTTATGGTTTGACATAATTTTTTAGCACGCATAATTGCTTCTTTTTTTGTTTTATATTTTTCGTATTCCATTTATTTTCATTATGCCACCACACAACAAAACTAATTTTGTTATAAAAATTTCTAATTTATATCGAAACAAAACAGAAATAAAGAGAGTGTGTTTAATTATTGATGGTGTTTTTTCTACGGATCAACATCGCCGTATCTAACCTTAATAGCTCTCTCAACCCGTCGCGTTTGACTAGAAAAAGCATCGCAATTAGAAAGTGATTTATCACTTGCACTAACCCCGAAAGCCTTTATTGTTGTCCTTGGGAAACCATCATTGTCATTGTCTGTTTTTGCAACAACAACACTCACACAGGGAGCATCTCTGTCTGTGTCTGAGAATTTAATATAAAAAGTGGTCGTTGCTGCGTCTACCCCAGATTCCACATTCACATTCCATGGCCCAAAATAATGCCCAAGACAATCAAATTCTTGAAGTGTGGTTGTACTGTTTTTTGGAAACACAGTATCTGGGTCTGCTCCGTAGTGCTTAATCGTATCTCCATATAATGCACACTCAATACCTGTGTCAGCTGAATAAAAAGCTTCTTGTGATTCTCTACTAAACATCGCGAGTTGTGTTTCTTTAATAGCAACAGAGGTTGTCAACAAAGCAAGTGCCAACAAAACGCTTACCATAAGTATTGCAAAATAAAAAGCACTTCCTTTAGTATTTCCGTTTTTATTTTTGTGATTTGTTTTTATCATATACTAATATTTCTTAAAACCTTTTCCACAACAACTTCTCTTGTTTTGTTTTTCAAAGTAAAACCAACTGTTGAAATAATCCTGATTTCATTTGTATTTAAACTTATTGTTTCTATTTTTCTATAAAAATTAGTTGGCACTCCCCATCCCCCACCAGAATGGGAATGACCGAGCATTCCGCTTGCATTTGTTTTTAATTCAAGTATAGAACCACACCCACCTGAGGAGCAACTACCTATTTGTGGTGGGTATGCGAAATTACCATTGCTTATATTAAGAGCACTTACCCAGCACGACCTGCCTGAACCACAATCCATTTCACTAAAGCCGTCATTCCAGTTAATGCCTGAGCCATTTGCTATTGCTAAAATATTTGAATCTCTTTTTTGACGCACCAGTTCAATTCCTTCATTTGCTAAATGATTTGCAAGTAGTTGGTTTTTTGCAATAAATGTAATAGATATATTATTAGTAACAAGCGACATTGTTGCTGTGATAACTACCGCAAGTATGCTTATTGCAACAAGCACTTCAATAAGAGTAAATCCCGACCTGCAACATGGTAATTTTTTTCTATTTAAATTATTTCTGTAAATATTCATAATTCCAGATGATTAAAATCTTTGAGTTGCGGTTGTTTGAAAATTAATTTCTGTCTTTTCTCCAGCCCTACCAACACCGCCCTTAATATGCACCAAGACAAATGGCTGTTGCAGGTTTGGAGCGTCTTCTGAACCTCCAACATAAAGATTAAATTCAATAATCTCTATATCCTCGAAAACAGTCAGTGGAATTACCCTTTCGTTTGCCTGTCCAATGTTTTCTCTTTTTTGTATAACTCCGTGTAATAAAAAATATTCTGCATCATCACCTCTTGCTGTTTTGAAGCGCAGAAAATTACCACCATTTATGCAGTCTTGTGGATTTGTTGGGCTCACAACTTCTCCAACTATTCCACAATGATATCTTCTCCCTGTTCTTATCTCGCGAGTCATCTCTTCGGAAATAAGGCTTATGTTATCTAGGGCTACTTTTACTTGCTGGGCCTTTCTATTTACATCCATTAAAGAAAGAGTTGCTCCAGCACTAATCACGGCGATTGACATAAATATACCAACAGCAACAAGCATCTCTACTATCGTAAAACCATTATTAGTTTTTAATTTCAATTTATTTTTCTTTATCTTTAAGAAATTCATAATATTCTAAACTACTCAACATGAGATAGTCCCGATGAAAGTATTTCAATAGCACGAACCCCTACTCGCGGATGCTCTATTTCAACCTTTCCAGAAATCAATCCAGCTGGATAAAAGATTGCGTGAGGACTTGGTCTTTTAAAAGTAAAAGATAATTCAGTTTGTGCCCCCCCATACCCACCTCCTGTATTATGGCGTATATTTCTAATTATATACCCATCTTTAAGTTGTATTGCTTCATAGCATTCCGCACTAGCACCACAATTCATTGTCCCATCATATATTCCATTTCCATTTTTATCTCTAAATAAAATAAAAGTTGTGCTGTTTGAGACAAAATATATTCCGTATGGATATATGAAACTACCATCAGCTTCACGACTACCTATAGAAAATACTTGTGCTTCTCTAATTTTAAAAAGCACATCAAACACAACGGCATCAAATTCATATTTTTTTGTTATTGCAAAATAATTAGGAATAACAACTGCTGAAATTGCGAAAATAATACCTATTGAAACAAGAAGTTCCAAAAGTGAGAATCCTCTTGTTTTGCTTATTTTTTTCATATAATTCAGTTTTTATAAAAATCAAAAATTAAAAAAAAGAAATCAAATCTATCGCATTCATTCCAGTGAACCAAGCAATAAATAAGCCCAATATCAAGAACGGAGCAAACGGTACTTCACTTTTTATTGTAACCTGTTTACTGTAAGAAACAAAGCGAAAAATTTTACTTAATGCAATTAACAATAAACTAAATACTGCCCCAATCCAAAAAGCAAAAACTATAGCAACAACTCCTTGACTAAGTCCTAAAAACCATCCCATACCCCAAGCAAGTTTTGCATCTCCAAAACCCATCCATTCTCCATTTGAGAAAAACCACAACGCTGCGAATGGTAGAAAAAGTATGGGACCAGCCATTATGTCCGTCAAATTAATAGTATTTTGCAGAATAAGTCCATCAAATAAAATAAATACTACCGTTGCTGCTATGAAAGCAAACACAAATTCATCTGGGATAATTTTGTGTTTAATATCATATGAACTAATTGCAATTAATATTCCCGCGATAAAAATATAAATACTAAAAATAAACATCTGGGCATACGGCAAATAAATCAACGGAAAAGATTGCAAAAATATTAAAATGAAAACAATACCTGTTATTAATTCAACAGACGGATAATGCCAAGATATTTTCTTTTTACAAGAAGAGCACCTACCTTTTTGTATGGCAAAACTTATTAATGGTATTAGTTCATACCAAAAAAGCTTATGTTTGCAAAATACACACTGGGAACGCCCAAATAAAGATAATTTTGTGTCATATCGCGACACAACGACATTTATAAAACTACCTATTGATGCACCAATGGCAAACAAAAAAATATACACAAATATATCATACATACATTATATTTTAACATACTATTTATGTCTGCATAAAAAACGAAACAAGTTAAAATGCTTGATTTTATTTCGCTAAGAATAGTATTAAAGATTAGACCAAATTAAAAACACTCCTGCTATTTAAGTAAGAGTGTTTTTAGTTAAAACTAAACCCTAAAAACTATATTATGTTCCGTCACAAGCTGGACTGGTATCTGTAATAGCTGCAGTGTTTGTTGTAGTTTCTGCTGCTCCTGTGCTGTCAACACAATAGTAACCACCGGACTTGAGTTCTTTTTCTATTGCCCAAGCATTAGTGTTGTTTCCACAATCAGCACTAGCTCCACCTAGTTCATTTGCGCCTTCCATCGCCTGCACTATATTAACATCACTACACACCGCCGCATAGCTGTTTGGTGAGGCCTCGTAATATACAAGCTCTGCTTGTGCTCGCATATTATTTAATGTTGCCATTATTGAAGCATCTGCACCTTTGTCTCGTGCTGTATTTAGCGATGCAAGCACAACAGATGCAAGTATACCAATTATCGCTATAACAACAAGAAGTTCAATCAAAGTAAAACCTTTATTTTGTTCTTTCATTATAAAATTATCTTATTTTAATAATCACAAATTTGTCAAAAAATAACAAATCCACTTATAAATAACTAAACTAAAAAATACAAGCTTAGTACTTAAATTATAATACACAAATAAATATACACTAATATTTATTTGTGGATAACTATCAAACTCTTTAATTACATACCTCCTGAAATACTGTAAATTGGCACCAACACAGAAATTAGAACTACTCCAACTCCAACTCCAAGAAACACAATCATTATTGGCTCAATCAAGCTAGTGAGTGTATCTGTTGTTGTGTAGACCTCTCGTTTATAAAACATAGATAAGTGTTTTAATATTGATGCAAGCTCGCCTGTTTCTTCTCCGACACGAATCATCTGCACAACAATAGGGGGAAATTGTTCGTGTTTTTCAAGTGAACCAGAGAAAGAAACTCCTGTTTTAACATCTTTACTAACTTCCTCAAATATTTCCTTATATACAATATTGTCAACAACGTCACCTGTGATTTCAATTGCCAACACTATTGGAATTCCATTTGAAAGCATTGTGTGCATATTGTCTGCAAAACGAGAAACATATAGATACCTAAAAAGCTTTCCAAATAACGGTATATCTAGTTTAATACGCGCAAAAGATATGGCACCATTCTTATTGAAATACCACAATGAACCAATAGTAAGTAGCAATAATACAAACATAAAAAGACCATAGTCAACAAGAAAACTACTAAAACCAATTACCGCTTTTGTGTATATAGGAACCTCTTGCCCACTCTCAAGTATAATTGATGCTAGATTAGGAATGACAAGAGTGAGCATAAGAATCATTACTGCAATAAACACAAAAACAACAAAGATAGGATAAGTAAGCGCATTTTTTACTTTTGTTGTAAGTTGATAATTTCTATCTATATATTCTGCTAAATAAACAAATGTCTCACTTAGTTTCCCTGTTTCTTCACCAGCACTAACCACACTCACATAGAATTTAGAAAAAATTTTCGGGTGTTTCTTAAAGGCTTTAGAAATAGACATTCCGCCCTGAACATCATCTGCCACCTCTTTTAAGACCTCTTTTAGTAAATCATTGCTGTATTCTTTCGAAAGAAGTTGAAATACACGCAATGCAGGAATTTGTGCGTCAAACAAAATTGACATCTGTTGAGAGAGTATAACCATATCTTTAACAGAAACACCCTCGAACAATCTAATATCTCTTTTAAAGAATGTGTTGTCTTTGGGTTTCGTCACCGACACAACCACAAGATTTCGTCTTTGTAGTGAGCTTATTGCAATGTCTTCGTTTACTGCGTCAATTGTGCCGTTTCTTTCTTCTCCGTTTTTTGTAAGTGCTTTATATTTATATAGCATATTTTTGTTTATTTTTTACTACACCAAAAACTATAACAATCGCATAAGACTGCTTGTATCAAGTGAGTGTAAAAATGCATTATCTTGAGTAATTTCACCTCGTTGCACCAAATCTGCGAGAGAGCGATTCATCTCCACCATTCCATATCGTGACCCAGTTTCAATCATAAGATTAATCTCGTGACTTTTCCCTTCGCGAATTAAACTTGCAACTGCATTGTTGTTTATTAATAACTCATATGCCGGAATAAGACCCCCAGATATTCTAGGTATGAGTCGTTGTGAAAATATACCAACCAAACTTCCAGCAAGTTGTGTTCTTACTTGTCCTTGTTGTTCTGCGGGAAAAGAATCTATAATACGATCAATAGCCTGTGCTGCATTGTTTGTGTGAAGTGTAGAGAGAACTAAATGTCCTGTCTCAGCAGCCGTTACCGCTATTGACATAGTCTCGATTCCACGCATTTCTCCAATCATAAGTACATCAACATCTTGACGAAATGCTGTCTTAAGTGCACTTGTAAAACTTTTTGTGTCAATACTTACTTCTCGTTGATTTATGATTGACTTTTTTGACTTAAATAAATATTCAATTGGATCTTCAATTGTTAGTATATGTGCAGACCTTTCTGTGTTTATAATTTCAATCATAGATGCAAGTGTAGTAGATTTACCTTGCCCTACAGAACCAACAACCAGAAAAAACCCTTGTTTTTTTCTAGCAAAAGTTTCAAGTATTGGAGGGAGTTTTAGTTCTTTAAGTGTTTTAGTTGTGCTTGAAACAACACGAAGAGCAATACCAACTAAACCTCGCTGGTAAAACACATTTCCTCTAAATCTAATTTGTTTTCTAAAGTCATATGAAAAATCTAACTCTTTTTTTTCTAAAAAATCTCTTACTTGTTCTTCACTTACAAACTCTTTTAAAAAACCCATCAGATCTTCGCTTGAAAAGACTGCTCTCTTTGCTAGTGGAATAAGATTTCCAGACACACGAACCACTGGCACATTACCAGCCAGTAGATGTAAATCAGACGCCCCTTCTCGCTTCAACACACCAACGATAGCCTCAAGTTCTTTATTGTAATCCATATTTAATTATTTTGTTTAGTTATTTCTTTCACCATTTCAACCACCTCGGAAGGTGTCGCTGTTGCTTTTACAATATATTTTACAACACCACTAATTTTATCCTGCTTTGTTCCTTCTTCTTGTTCAAGATTTGACAATATTATTACTTTAGCATTCAATGCTAATTTTTCTTCTTTCTTTTTCTCTAAAAACTGAAATCCATCCATGGTTGGCATAACTAAATCAAGTAAAATTATATCAGGCTCTGCTCCTTCTTTAATTCTACTTATTGCTTCAATACCACCGAGTGCAGGTATTGCTTCAAACCCTGACTCAAAAAACTTGAATACATACATATCAAGCAAAAACTTGTCATCATCAATAATCAGCACCTTTTTTTTAATTTCTGTAATCATATCTCTGTTTTTAATTATCATAACACACAAAAATCATATTATTGTTTTTAACAAAAACTACCATTTCTCATATTTTATAAACCTCCTCAAAAGGAACCCTTCCTTCTAGTGCTTTCACGATGGCATCTTCTTTCATGGTGGTCATACCTTTTATTCTTGCGGTTTTTAGTATGTTTATTTCAGTTGGGTCTTTAAGTATTACGCGTTCAATTTCGGTATCAATTTTTAGTATTTCAAATGCAGCCATTCGCCCTGTTATTCCATCGGGATGCTCAGGGGTTGGTATGGCTCTATAAATGTTTTGCGTCTTTTTTGCAACTTCTTGCTGTATATTTTCTGGTAAATCAGCAAATTGTTTTTCTACCATTGTACGCATACTGTCACTAATTGGAATTTTTTTTCTAGACTCGGTACTTATTGTACGCATCAAGCGTTGTGCTACAGCAAAACGAAGTGTCGGTGCTATCAAATATGGATCAATTCCCATATCAACTAACCTTGGAACAACCCCAACAGCGCTGTTTGTGTGCAGTGTCGAAAAAACAAGATGTCCTGTGAGCGCAGCTTGTATCGCAAGTTCTGCTGTTTCTTTGTCGCGAATCTCTCCAACCATTATAATGTCTGGATCTTGTCTTAAAATAGACCTTAACCCATTAGCAAAAGTATATCCTATTTCTGGGCGTACTTGAGACTGATTTACGCTTGAAATGTTATATTCTATTGGGTCTTCAAGACTTACAACATTTACTTTTTCTTTGTCAATCTCATTCAACAAAGAGTAAAGTGTGGTAGTTTTACCCGACCCTGTTGGTCCCGTAATTAAAATGATTCCATACTGCATGCGAATCGCTTCTTGCATAAGTTCAAAGTGAGTAGGTGAAAGCCCTAATGCACTAAGTGCATGTGTTCTTTTTTCTGGGTCTAGTATACGCATAACTACCTTCTCGCCATAGTGTGTCGGAAATGTTGATACACGAAAATCAATTTTTCTTCCATCTAAAAATATTGAGAATCTACCGTCTTGAGGTTTTCTCTTTTCGTCAAGTTTTAGATTTGAAAGAATCTTAATGCGTGCCACGACAGCACTGTGAACATCTTTTGGAAGCAAAAGACTTGTGTTCATAACTCCATCCACGCGAAACCTAACACGAACCTTATCTTCTAAGCCCTCTATGTGTATGTCTGATGCACCACCGTCTGTAGCATGTCGCAATATTACTGACACAA
Source organism: uncultured Candidatus Saccharibacteria bacterium (assembly GCA_964423985.1). Taxonomy (GTDB): domain Bacteria; phylum Patescibacteriota; class Minisyncoccia; order Phycocordibacterales; family CAYRGE01; genus CAYRGE01. Next base: position 15,323 of record CAYRGE010000002.1, read on the forward strand.
TTTTTGTGACTGGAGCATCTTCTTTTATTTTTGCCTCTTGTGGTGTTTTTTCGTTTTGTCTTTTTTTTACACCCTGGTCTACAAAAATATCTAAATCCACTTCCTCTGACTCAGTTCCTAATTCATGAAGAGCTCTTGTTACTTCACCACGAAGTCCTTTATAGTTTTTTATAACCGAATTAAAATCACTCTTTGATATTAAAAAAATCTTAAACGGCATCTTTTTACGAACTGTAATAAACTGCAATGCGTCTCGTATTTGAATATCGCCCGGGTTAACAACACCAACCTCAAGCACTCCGTCTTTAACACATAGCGGAACAAACTTGTAGTGCCTTGCTGCTTCTTCAGAAATATATCTTAAGGTTTCAAACGACACATCTTTGTGGTCTACTTTTCGTGTTGGTATATTGTAAAAAGAACCACCAAGCTCCAAAAGAAGCCCCTCGTCAACACCCAATTCAATCAAAGCACTATTTTCATCTTTCCCATTATTCTCAATGCTTTTAATTACCAAAGCAACGTCTTTTTCTTTTATAGCTTTTTTTTCTACGAGATATTCTAAAAATGACATAATTTACTTTAACTAAAATTTTACACCAATATCTTACTCTGTGTTTATTGTGTTAACTATATTGATGCAAATGGATCTCTCCTTCCTTTTTCTCCTGCCTCAACACTATTGCTTTGATCTATTAGCATCTTAAATACCTCATCTTCAAATAAATCTCTATTAATATTTATTTCTTTTAATTTATTAAATGTTTTAGAAATATTCTCCGCCTCAGGAGAAACAGCTTTTTGATGTTCTTCTGGTGTTACCCCAATTGGAACATCGTCTTTTCTTACAAAAATAAAATATGACCCAACACCAAACACTAATATTAGTGTTAAAAATAAAATATCTTGTGTTCGTTTTTTTTTCATAATTTAAATAATTAATTTTCTCTTGTTGTTATTCATATTCTACAACTCTGGATTGCTTTATTACTCACAATGACAGATAGTATTCGCTTACCCGCACTCTTTTTTATATTTCTTACAAAAAAATGAATTAATTTACATTCATCCAGCGAGTTTTAATCTTAACACTGAATACATACCCTGCGCCCTCTTTATATTCTTCCTTAACTCCCCTCTTGTTTTCAAGCCTTATTTCTATGATTTCAAAAAGGCGAATATCTTGTTCTATTTTCTTAATAAACCGCACGAATGGCTCATAGTCTGCTTCTATTTTAAAACCCACTATCGCATATTGATACGGTTTAGCGTTCTCATTGTCTTGTTGCCTCCTTTGTGTTTTTTGTGTTTTTTCGGAATTAACAGCAATAATAGAAACACCACTTTCTGCCGCCATTGTATTTATGTCATTTAATATGCGTAATTCCTCAAGATAAGGTGGCAATATATGATTAAGGGCTGTGCGATCCTCTTCAGTTAATCGAGTCATTGCTTCATCAATATCCAAAAGCCTGTCTTCAGTTTTTACCGCAACAGCCAAAGCATCAGCAAATCTATTGTCTTGTTTTTTTAGCTCGGCTGTTTTTTCATACAGTGGCACTAAATAAAAGAAAGCGAAAACTATCACAACTAAAACTACTGCTCCTAAAAAAAATCTATTTAGCATAATTAGCTTGTTTCATTAAGGTTATTTAGCAAAAAGTCTTCTGCGTGTTCTTCATCTGTGGCGTTTTCTTCTTCTTCGGTGGTTGTTTTTTTAGCAAGAACTGAATACAAAAATGAAGAAGAATTAAGCACTATCTCCAAATTAAAAGAAACTACTCTTTCTTGACTTAATGCTATGTCTGATAACACAACCGATTCAACTTCATAAAGGTCTTTAAAAATATCATAAAATGCTACGGCTTGTGCAAAACTATTTACTTCAACACTAATTTCAACTACACCCTTATTTGTGTCTGCTTCACTTCTGCTATATAAAAATTTCGTTATAACAGCTGACTTAATTGTATTTTCTTCAAGTAAAGACATAACTAGCGACAAGGCAATGTGTTTTTCTAAAAATACACTTACTGCATCGATTTGTTTTTTTAATGATGATGCTTCTTTTATTACATCAAAATTAAGTTGTTTGTTTATTGTTATAATTTTTTCTTTTTTTTCGTTTGTTGAACTTACAATAGAGGCATTGTAGAAACTTAAGCCAATATAAGCACCCAAAACAATAAAAGCAATTATTATTGTACCCACAGACAATATGTCAACGCGACCCCTGTGCGACACAGCACTTTTCGCAAATGGCTTTTTAGGTATAAAAGAAGTTTTTGTATCCATATTTATATATTATTGCACTTATAAATGATACGTCAAAAATCTATCTGTTAATTACTTAACTTCTTTGAAGTGTTTTTAGCGCGATACCAACCGAAACAGCAAATTCAGGACCTGTTTGCTTCAATACTTCATCAAGAAATGCTGGGTATTCAACCCTTTCAAACGGATGCCCTAACACAACCTCTGCTTTGAAATATTTCTGTGCAACCTCAGGCAATCCCTTTAACAATGAACCTCCTCCTGTTAATATTACTTTTTTAATTATGATGTCTTTTTTTTGCTCAAAATTCACAACAGCATTACTTGCCTCCGAAAAAATGTACCCCAACGAAGCACCTGCTATTTTTGCCGTGCTTACATTGTTTATTTTTCCACTAAGCCCCACCTTTCTTTTGTTCTTTTCAGCTTCTTCTTTGGTGGTTTCCATAGAACTTGCAAACGCAGTAGTAATGTGTTGTCCTCCTTTATTTATAACATGATAGCTTTTTATAACCCCGTAATTAACTAAAGATAGTTTTGTGGAAACAGCACCAAGGTCTAAAACCATAACTGGTGTTCTGTCTCGACCAATCACCGACCTCACTCCACTAAATATCTCTATTTCAAACAAATCTATTTTTAATCTCGATTCTTCTTGTATTTTTTTATATTTATTTATTGTCTCATTGTGAATCGCTGAAACCACAACTTCTGATGTTTCTGTGGTCATCTCTTTTTTTTCTTTAGTTTTTTTAATATTTTTACTTGTTTCCTGCACAGAACCTTCTCCTTTTACAGGAAGTACCCACCAATCAAGAGCAACCTCATTAATTGGAATAGGTATGTGCTTACGGGCTTCTATTGGAATCAATTTTTCAAGTTTTCGCTTATCCCTACTTGGAACCTCAATAAAAGAGAGCAGACTTGAACCAACTGGAATTGCCATTCCACCATTTGTTATCTCAAATTTTGCTTCTACAAGAAGATCTTTTATTGCTGTGCTTATTTTCTCAGGAGACAAGTTGGTGGCCTGCCCAACAACACCACCTGCATATGGACCAAGAGAAACTTCTCCGTAATTCTTAAGAACAGCTCTTTCTCCTTCGCGCATAAGGTGTACAATTTTTATCGCAGACGAACCAATATCAATACCTAAAACATCTTTAGGGGTTTTTTCAAGAGAGAATGCAGTTAAAATCTTATTAAACATTTGTGACGACATAATATATTTATTTTAATCTCAAAACAAAAAGCATTCTATGTTATTTTATTAATATAACATATCATAACATATCAAAATACATTGACATCTATTTATAATGTTTCATTACATAAAAAGCCATTTATTGAGATTATTATTCCCAGACTCTTGCTTGGTGTGTGGTAATAAAAACACGCTCTTGTGTGCATTTTGTATACAAAAAATATTTAACCCAATACATATTTATAGAGTCGGCAATATATTGGCTCTAGCGTCTTATAGAAACAAAGCAACACGCGAAATACTTTGGTTTTTAAAATACAAAAATGGGAAAAGAATCGCAAAAATTATTGCTCCAAAAATTATTGAATTACTACTCGCACATATTAAAACCCTTCATTTAGAAAATATTAACTTCTTAATCGTACCTGTTCCAACAACAAAAGACAGGGTTCGTAAAAAAGGCTTCAATCATGCTGAGTGCTTAGCAAGAGCTATCGCTAACGACCTGCCAAGCAATTACCTACTCAAAATAGATATTATAAAAAAAATAAAAAGAACAAAAAAACAAACTTTTTGTACTGACAGAAAAGAACGAATTAAAAACCTTGTAGGTGCTTTTTCTATTACAAAAACGGAAGCAGAAACAATAAAGGGAGTAAATATTATAATTATTGACGATGTAACAACAACAGGGGCAACACTCAATGAAATCAGAAGTGTTTTTATTAGTGCTGGAGCTAGAAAAGTTATAGGGATTGCGGTTGCCCATTAAATATTGAAACAACAACTCTGGATTGCTTCGTTCCTCGCAATGACAAAACTGCTCGCAATGACAAACAACTGCTAGTTATGATAAATAATTATAGAAACAACAAGCAACTGTCCATTAGAACAAATAAATGTTCGCTTTGACAATCCAGCAAAAGGCCCCGTCTTTGCGAGAAGTTAAATAAAATGACAATGCACTCACTGTCTTTGCGAGGATTGACAACGACGAAGCAATCCAGATTGAAACTGCCTTAATATTGCTATATTTTAAAAAAACCAAAACTATGTTAATGTAGCAATATCCATATGGAGAGTTGGCAGAGTGGTCGAATGCGCATCCCTGCTAAGGATGTAAGCCCTTACAGGCTTCGAGGGTTCGAATCCCTCACTCTCCGCCAATTTGCGATTTCAGAGTTTAAAGGGTTGCCTCGCCCCGCAAAGCGGGGCTCGGCAGGCGCGCTCCGCGCGCAAAGGGCTGATTTTACAACGATTTGCCACGCTCCGCGTGGGCAAAAAGAAATGTTTTGGTTTTGGATTTGGAAGTTCAAACCAATCTTTTTGAGAAAATCCCGACCCTGTTCGGGATTTTCTTGTAAAGCGATTTTTTAGGCTTGATTGGTGGCTTTTAGAAAACAAATCAAAGGTTCGAACCGATTATCGCTCTTTTGTTTTGAAACGGATAATATCTGCGAAATGTCGATTTTTTGATTGAGCAATTTTGTCTTTTTCGCAATATATTCTTCTTGCGACAATGCTCCATTTAATTGCAAATCAAGCAAAGCGTCAAATTTCTGCTCAGTCCCAACTAATTCATTTCGTAGCTTCAATGCAAAAGAGCTTTCTGCTTGGATTTTTTGCGTGCGTTCCTTCTTCAATTCTTACACGCACGCATCCACCCAAGCGGAAGACAAAGAAACTTTTTTGATTTCCTTTTCTTCTGAACTTAAATTGTCAGCCATATCCACTCTTGTAGTAACCTCAACCTTGTCCTTAAACTTTGGATTGCGGTGATTAAGCCAAAAACGTATGGCTGAAAAGTTTTTCTCTTTAATAAGAGTGAGTAGCTGTGATTTACTCATGTCGTTGACCAACTCTTCACCTTCGGCAAGTGCTTTGTCCATTTCTTTCTCAAACTTCTTATCTTCTTGCCTCCATCTATAGATACTCTGTCGAGAAACACCTGTTTTTTCCGCCGCAACTTGAACAATCGGAATCTTGCAGAGTTCGGCAAGAAAAGCGTCTCTAACTTTATTTTTCTTTGCCATGTTCAATTTTTGCTTTTATGCCTGTTAATTTTTCATATCTTTTAATCGCAAGATCACAGAAGATTGGCTCAAGTTCTGCCGCATATACTTTGCGTTTGAGTTGTTCTCCTGCGATTAGAGTACTTGCCGATCCAGAAAATGAATCAAGGATAATATCACCGGGTCTTGTACAACGCCGAATTGCTTTCTCGTGAAGTTTTGGTGGCTTACTTGTGGCGTGTTCGTAGTCCTTTGACGATAAACGCTTAACAAGCCAAACATCTAAATGATCCAGAGTTTCTTCAAGTAAGTTATTACCAGTAGTTATTTCTTTATTCATTACCCCATTGAGATTTTGAATATTTGGTACGATGTATGGCTTACCCCGCACGCCGTAAGTGCACGGTTCGTAGACTTTATTGAACGCAACGCCAGGGGTTGGGTTGTGTCCATTTTTAATCCAAAGACACACTCGCTTATTTATTATCCCAAGTTCTCTATAGAGTTCCTGAATAAGCCAGATATAAGTCTGGTCGCTCCAGTAAAAGATATGCGTATCCTTCTTTGAAACCGCTAAAGCATTCTCAAGACTGCTTTTAATAAGGTTGCGGTATTCCGCCTCTGACTTATTGTCATTAACCGTTCCGCCATAATTTTGTTTTCCGCCAATACCTTTGTTGTAGTCGATTGAGATGTTATACACAGGACCACTGTATATCATCGACGCTCGTTCATTGCCAAATAGTCGCTTGAGGTTATATGGATTCGTAGAGTCACCACAAAGTAGTTTGTGTGGTCCAAGATGTATAAGATCGCCGAGCTTCGTCTTAGGTTTATTGATTTGTTCAAGTTCTTTTTCAATGTCAAAGTCTTCGTCTTTAACTTCCAGTTCTGCATCCCACAAGTGTGAGAGATCAACCTTATCGAAACCGACATCAAGCAAGAGATCCAAGTCAAAGGATTTTAACTTATCAAGGTCCCAGTCACCGCCTAACGCATTACTTGAGATAAGGTATTTCTCAGCTTCTTTGGTGGTAAGTTTTCGGTTTGGCACCCGTACGTCAATTTCTTCTTCGCCTCGACCAAGAATTTGAAGTACTTTTAATCTCTGATGCCCTGCTAGTATCTTGCCGTCCTTGTCTATCGCGGGTATCTCAACAAGATTGAACTTCTTTAAGCTTTTAGTGAGGTCTGCTAATTGTTTCGAATTGATTATTCTAGGATTCTTCTCGAACGGCACCATATCGTTGACCAGGCGTCGTTCGGTTGTCCATGTTAATTTCGCTGGCATAATTTTTATTAGTTAAGTCTTAATAAAAGAGAGCACAAAAAACACCACATAATTGAGTGGTGTTTTTTGTGTACCGATATAAATCTAGACAACAAAAACACCCAATCTGAAATATCAGATCTGACTCATTTTTGTAACCTAGATTTACTTCGGTTCTGCCGCTTGTAAATCCCTTTGTATATTCTCCGTTTTATATCTTCGAATATACTGTCCTCGTTATTTAGCTAGGTTTTATAGCTCGAATTCATCCTCTGCTTCGTATCTTCGGATAATTCTTCTAAGGTTTTTCATAGCTCATGTCCTTCCAAATGGTAGCGCTCGAAAAGTGCGCTTCTATGTGTATTTTCCAATGAACTCCTTAAATTAAGTATATACACTAAAAATTTAGCGTCAAGATTATGAGATGTTTTGCGTACATATATTGGCATAACATTAATTTTATTTTTGTATCAATATATTGTATTTTATAGTATATTTTCAACATACTATAAAAATCTAAAAAATCTTCATGTCCACACAAACAAACTATAAAATAGACATAGCTGGCCTACTAATAGATGTTTATATAGATAATAATCTTGATGGTATTATAGAATTTATACACAAATTTAAAAAAACAAATATTATCAACCAAACTCCCGAAGCGACAATTTACATATTAAAAAACAAAAAGCGGAAAATAAAATTATCAACAGATTGGAAAATTTTATCCATCACAGGAAGTGATATTAATGATCTCACAGACCCATTTACTCTCATCGGGCTTACTCAAGCCATATTTCGCTTTGCAGCAATTCATTTAGCAAAAAGAGGTGTCTTCCTCTTGCATGGATCAGCTGCTATTTTTAACAATAAAATCATATGCTTTGGAGATGACGGAAAAAGCATAGCTAAAACACTTGGATCACTGGAAGTTGCATTAACATCAAATAAATACGTAGCTGACGAATTTTGTTTCATTGATATAAAAACCTCAAAAATATCTGGGTACTCTATTATACCAATTCACTTAAGACCAGAAGTGAAAGACCACCTTCAAAATCAACACATCTTAAAACTACCGCCAAGTAATTATAAAGATTCAGTTGCGGGATACTTCATACAACCAAATAAATTATTTTCCATAGCGTCAGGCAAATTAAAAATACTGTCCTATATACATTTTTCCGAAACAGAAAATTCCATTAAAAAACTCTCCACGGAAAATGCTCTTATGTCTTTTAAGTTCTGCATTACTTCACATATAGCAAAATTACTATACCCAGAATTGGACCGGATGCAGTTTGCTTCTCAAACAGACACAAGTGAAGTTAAAATCATTAATGAAAATATAATTAACGATATAGAGGAGAAATTATTTAGAAATCAACCTATTATAGAATTTATACAAAAAATTAAGAGCTATAAAATAACCGTATCAAATCCGTGCCAAATTGTTTCACAGCTTAAGGCTGAAATCTAATTAACGCTTCTCTAACTAATTCTTCGTCTACACCATTTACTACTTTATGCTTCCCAATCCTTTCCAAAACAACCAAACTAATCCCCCCATCAGTACTAATCTTATCTTTTTTTAGATAACTAATTACATGTTCTAAGTTAATTAAATTTGGAAACCTTGATGGTAAATTAGCCATATCAAGTAATTTTTCTTGAATTTTAAGTTCTCTTTGACTCAGAAGGCCACTCTGGCAACTGATATAACCACTTATACGCATACCTAGAGCAACAGCCTCTCCGTGCCTAAAGTTAAACTCTGAAATTCCTTCAAGTGCATTAGCAAAAGTATGACCATAACTTAACCCTTTGTGTATTCCATTCTCGTCATATGGGTCCTTTTCTACTAATCTGGCTTTAATCTTTAATGATTCATAAATAATTTTATCCCAATCGCAGGATTTTAAATTAGAAGAATTAAGGGAAAGCTCGTCTAAAAGATACTCAGTAAATGACGCTGAATCAATTAATGCGTGTTTAATTATTTCGCTAAGTCCTAGATTTATTTCTTTTATACTTAATGATTGCAAAAAGTTTGTATCACAAACAGTTATGTTTGGAGAATAAAAACTACCAATAATGTTTTTAAGAAGCTTATAACTAATGGCTACTTTATTTATAATAGTATCCCCTTGTGCCATTAAGGTTGTTGGTATAAACACCATATCAACCCCTCTCATATAAACAGAGGCTAAGAAACCTGTTATATCACCAACAATACCACCACCCAAAGCCACAAGACACCCTTTTCTATTTAAGTTTTCTTTAATACAACGCTCTACGGAAAAGTTTAAAAAATCAAGACTTTTACTGTCTTCATTTGGTTCTATAAATATTACATCTACTGGTTTTAGTTTTTCCTTTAACTCACTAAGTAAATTACTGTATATTTTTGCAAAATTTGTATCACACAAAATAATAAAACTAGAATATTTTTTAGTTAAAAGTTCGTCGGTGAACAACTTAGATAAATCTTTTCCTGTAATAATTTTTTGCTTTTTATTTGGAAGGGATACAGTTATATTTTTATTCATTTTTTGCTTTTGTAAAAACATAATAAGAAAATTTTTCTATATATTCATCAGTCCGACAAAATATCTTTAGCAACTCTGCTCTGTCGTTTAATTGTTGCCATTTGCGTACAATCTGAATATTTTCTTCTAAAACACTAAAATCAAAATTAGAAAATATTAATTTTGATTGTTTCAATGCATCATTATTACTATATTGTGGAATTCCAGTAAAATACTGAACGGCTAGTTTTGTTATTATAAAAGCAGCCCGTATTTCTTTTTTAAGTAATTCCTTCAATTCATCTATTGAATCATCTGATGCTCTGGTTAGAGTACGCCTATTCCTGCGAAGAAACATTCCGATATTACTGATACTATAGTTTTTCATCATTTCATTGTTTGGCATATAAATATCTTGTATGCCTGCTGATTTCTTTAGGTATACAATTCTATCTGGATATTTTTTAATATCAATAAAAGCTTGAAGTGTTTTTCCATCAAGTAAGATATCTGGAGTTTTGGGATTTAAAAATTCTTCCTTTACAATAACATTTAAACCATGTTTAACCCCCGAAGAATTCTCTAGTTGAATTAAAGCTTTAGCTATAGTACGCTTCACCTCAAAGTCTAGAGTTTCGACAACAACAAGAAGGTCTAAATCACTCCACCCGTCTTTGTGCGTATTCTGTGGCACACTACCACTAAGGATAATTGCAAAAAGATTATCTTTTAAAATATCCTTAAACTTGCCGATGGCAACTTCTTTAACCTTGTTTAAATCTGAACCATTCATAATCTTTAATAGAATTAATTTTCATTTTTACGTAAGTATTTATAGAGAATCTAATAAACCTATAAAATAAAAAAGCTATTTTTTTATTCCATGGCAAGGCCATAATTCTTTTATATTCAATTTTACGAAAAAGCGCTTTGTTGCACTCTTCAACTCTTTCTTTTGTAAAAAATTCTGACACTTGTTTTGATCCAAACATAATGCGGACAAACCTTCTGTAATAATCATAAACACTGTACACAGAATTAAAATAAATGATAGAGCTTTTAACTTCTTTTGTTTTTGGCCAATAAATATACTGAATAAACTGATCCTCATTAATTACTTTAGGTAACCTAATAAAACTCTCTCTTCTAAACATCATACATGCACCCCTCATGAATTCACTCTGTTTATCATATGGCTGAACATCAAACTTAATACCAAAAATATAATGCCAAAAGAGTTTCCATGGATTCTTACTATTAAGTGGTAATCTACTCCATGAAGAGAAAACGCAGCGTAAGCCTGGGTCTTTGATAAACGCTTCTATTAAATTCTTCAAGCACTGATTCTTCAAAATTACATCGTCGTCTATAACACAAAACAAATTCCCCGAAGAATTCTCAAATATCTTATTCAAGGCTTCAGCCTTGCCTTTATCGCCTTCATTAACGAGAAGCTTAATATCTATATCTGTGATTTTTTTCTCATCTATAAAACTTTCCACTAATTCTTTTGTATAATCGGTGCAATGGTCAGCACATACTATTATTTCTTTTTTAATTACTGGGGGTAATTCATTTAACCTTTCCACAATTGAAATCAGTGTCTTTTCAATAGTTTTACTTCCGTTATAGGTTGGCACTGCTATAGTAATTGATTTAACATCTGGTAAATCTTTGTAAACCTTACTACGTTTATTGTAATAAAAAGACTGCCTAGCTTTTAATAGATTCTCTCTATCAAAAGAAATTTTTTCAAGTGCAACATTAAACAAAAACCATTCTGCTGACTCAAAACCTTCCTCTTTCAGAGGTTTAATATTCATTTTTTTGTCACTTTCGAAAACATAAAGATGGACATTTTTGGAATGATTAATTCCACCATCTTCAAGAGTAAATTCATAGCTATCAACTCCCAAAAAAGAAATGATTTTGGGTGTATCCACGTCTAAAGAAAGTTCCTCTTTTATTTCTCGAAGGGCAGCCTCTTCGGGTTTTTCGTTTTTTTGTATATGCCCTTTTGGAATAACATATTGCCCGTCTGCCTTTTTTAAAAGTGAAACAAATAATTTATGGGTCGTCGGGTCTTCAAAAAAAACAAAGCCTCCAGCGGATTCATGCTTTATACAATCTGATGAATATTCAATTTGGTCATTCTTGTCGAATTTCATAATATATTGCAATTATACTTCGTTTACACGTTTTAGCTAGGAGCTAAATTACTCTTCATCGTTACTATTTGAAATATTTATAAAAAGTAGCCCCATCAGAATTATCTAATAGGGCTAATGGAGTCTTTTATCAGAGATATTTTTCAACAACCAAATCGATATGTTGATAAAGTTTTTCAAGAGTTACAGAATTATCAATTACATCATCTGAAATTTCTTTTAAGGCAGGTATCCCTGATTTTTCTTTTACCTCATCTCGTGGAAGAAGATATTTTTGAGCATCCATCACACTCGACAGGTTTTCTCGTTGCATCTGGCGACGAAGCCGAATTGTTTGCGAAAGATCTATGAACAAGATACGAAAGTGGCTATCGAGTTTTTGTTTTAAATACGGACCCAGCCCACCACCATAAAGACTTTCAATTGAAGCCGCTGTTACTTCAAATCTTTCCATTTCCACAAGAAGTTCATCTATAAATGCGTCCCACAAAGCGTATGGATCCCTTTCTTCCTGTTGACGTAAAAAAATATAAAACTCCTGATCAGGAGACCACCTACGATGAATCTTCTCAAAAAGTCTAACTATCTTAAGTCTCTTAATCCCTTTTGAGTCAAGATATTCTCCAACAGTACTTTTACCACATTCACTCATTCCAGTAAGAGCAAAAATCATTTTATTCCCTAGGCGATTTTTATTCATACTTATACTGTTTTCAAAAATTTGCTCAGACAATTCTAATTCACTTATTGCGGATTGTGAAGAATCAGGAGCATGTGCTACGTTTTTAATACAATCTTCGGAATAAAAACCGCGGATTCCTTCTGGGTATCGTCCGATAATTTTCCATTTAACCTTATCCACCGCATCATCCCCTTCAATTTTCATCAAAAGAACTGGTGCGGAACTAACCCACTCAACAACATCTGTAAAATAAGTCTCCTCTCTTTCGTCCCAGTACAAAGACTCAACCCATTCACGACTAAGTTGCACCCGAGTGTGTTTTACCACACGCAATTCGTTTTCCTGAAGAGAATGAAGGATTTGTCCAACCAAACCCTTTGCAATGCCATCAGGCTTGACGATAATAAGAGTCTGTTGATTAGACATCTTTCACCTCCTTTTTTAATTAATGAAGAACAACAACTAACCGTAGTGTCACATAATTATTATATTTTGTCAATATGTGTAGCATTGCAGCGTCAAGTTTACACCTCCTAACTCTTTTAATCTCTCAATAGGAGTAACACCATCCATCCCCAATCCACGATGTTTCTTCCTCCAGTTGTAGTAATAAAGAAACAAAGTAAGTTTGTATTGCATTGTCTCCAATGAGTCAGAAGGTAGGAAACCAAAACGAAGACCTTTCTCATTGAGAGTACGATGGAATCTCTCTATCTTACCATTCTCTTCGGGACAGTATGGTGTGTTCATACGATGTTTTATTCGTTTGTTTTTCAAATATTCTCTGACTTTTAATGCGATAAGCTCTTTTACCTTGGTCTGTTCTGATCTTCTGTATTGGGAAAGGTGCTCTGGCAACAACCTTCTCTAAAAAATCCAAGGTGTTTTCTGTATTTGCAATGCCATAACTCCATGCGAATACCCATCTTGTTGCATCATCAATTATTGTGTAAATTACCTTGCCTTGTTTGTACCCATAAGGGTATTTGGTATCCATTTACAGTTCCATACCCGGTACTTGATGCGCATAGAGTCTTTTCTTCCACTTCTTTCTCGTATGTGGAAGTTTGTTGTGTATCTTACGTCATTACGCTTGAGTATGCGATATATGGTAGAAGGATTGAGTTCTGTGTTGTTTTTATGTAATAGATGGTCATGCAGTGTTTCCACTCCGTCATTCCAGTATTTTTTGGATATTTGTATTACCAGTTGCTCTATCTCTGCAGAAGTGCGATTGTGCGCTTTTCTGCCCCCTGTCTTTTTTCTTGTGGTTAAACCGTCAATTCCGAACCTTTTGTATCTGGATAGCCATTTATGGACACTCTGGCGTGATA
>CAYRGE010000003.1:0-27751 GCA_964423985.1 uncultured Candidatus Saccharibacteria bacterium
GACAACACACAGAGAGACTCTTGAGGTTTATGAATAACACAGCGACTCTGTATTTTTAAATTAGATACAACAATAGCGTTGAGTTTGCCCATCATAACCTGATTGCTTCTGACACTGGAATTCCTGTATTCTTTGTATATAATGCACTACTTATGGGAACGATGTACTAATGAAAATACCATCAGACTTATCAAGTAACATTTTCTCAAGAGAGTAGTGTGTAATACTATTACAAAAAGTGATGCTGGCCTTGTGTAGGATAAACATAAACCATAGATATATAGAGTGTTTTAATTGACTCACACCACATGAAGTACTTATTGAAAAAAGAAAATTGAAGACTTCCAGGTTTAAGTTTTACACCCAAACACAAAAACAAAACTCGCGACATAAATTTCCTTGAGTGATTTACTTACAGCAAAGACATACCTTAAAGCACATAAACTACCCGCCAAGATATTTAAGCCTTATTTCCTCCTCTACTTCGCTTAATTCGCGCCCATATTTAAGAGCGGATAATTCTTTTAATTTTTCAGCCACCTCATTTGAGCCTTTTTGTGGGAACATTGTTTTAATATTAAAAGGGCGTTCTGGGTATCCCTTCACTAAAAGCTTTATGCATGCATTGAAATTTTCAGTGTTCATAATATCTTTCGCAGAAAACACTGGTATAAATTGACTCTCAAGAAACTCGGCATCCTCAGCTCCTGTACGAAAAACAGCAATTGAACCAACATTCCCAAATACAGACTTTTTTATTGGCTCATCTAGTTGTCCAATAAATTGATGAGCCATATTAAGACTTAAGCGATATTTTCTAGCCTCTGAAAGTATTGTTGATATTGAGTCAGTGGTAACATTTTGAAACTCATCAATATACAAATAAAAATTTGGACGATTGTCGGTATTCACACGAGATAGTGCTGCCATTAAGATTTTTCCTACCAATATCAATCCTATTAGATGTGCATTAATATCTCCTAATCTTCCCTTGGAAAGATTGATTAATAATATTTTGCGTTCATCCATTATGTTTCTTAAATTAAACGCTGAATGTTCTTGAGCAATAATCGGTCGCATAATATCATTTGCAAGAAATATATCAAACTTACTTGTGATATATGGCACAATATTTGCAAGTTGAGCTTCGCCACCAGCTTCTCCTGCAATCTTTTTCCAAAATTGCACCACTGTAGGATTTTTACATTTACTAAGTTTTAATTTCCTAAACCCTGCATCCACCATAACACGCGAGACTTCAAGTAGAGTGTTCCCGCTTTCAGTGTCTTCTATTACTAACATTGTTGCATTTCTGAAATACTGCTCAAACATTGGTCCCATAGATTCAGGGTTTCCACCATAGAGTTTTTGAAAAATACTAAAGAGCTCGTTAACAACGAAAGTTTTTTGTTCTGGGTGGTTGTGGTCATATTCAAGCATATTAAGCCCCATTGGGCGTTGTGTATTCGCTGGGTCAAAATAAATAACATCTTCAATTCTGCTTGTTGGGATATTTGCTAAAACATCTTGTATGTCTGTTCCGTGAGGGTCAATCATACAAACACCCTCACCGTTTTCAATGTCTTGTATAATCATATTTTTTAATATTGTAGTTTTCCCAGTACCAGTTTGGCCAATTACATAGAAATGCCTCATTCTATCTTCCTCGCTAAAGCGAACCTTTGTTTGTTCACTATTATGTTCATTTATGCCGACTAAAACACCCTCTTTAGGTAGCGATAGTGGAGGTGGAGCTGTTTTTGACTTGGCTTCTTTTAGTGTTCCCGCTATATTCATACTTACAGGGAAGTGCATCATTGTTGTAATTTCTGTAAGATTTAAAGGAATCGTTTCTTTTTCATTAAACAAACGAAAAGAGAAGTTGTGAATCATTATAGAAAGAGCTTTATCAGTAAGTGGCGTAAATATAATTGAATTACTGTCCGCTTTTCTAAATTGATTGAAGGCGGATTCTAATTCTTCTGTTATAATTTTTGCGCGATTATAATTTTCTGCAGATGATACAATCCTTATGTTTGTGCTTACAATGGGGCTATTTACTTTTTCATAAACATAATCTATTTCTTTATTATTTGATATAAAATCTTTCTTTTCTGTTTTTTTTGAAGAACTGAACATAATATCTTTTGCTATGTTCAACCTTTCTCCGCCAATAGTTTTTGTTGCTTCTTTGTATGCTTTTTAGGTTTTACCCCATTTTTAATTTTTTCAAGCGCAGAATTATATTTTTGGTTGTACTTATTTCCACAAGGAGAAAGAACTAATTGTATGGAAGCACCTTCTCCTTCTTTTTTAATCTTTGCAAAGGTGCTTAAAATAATACTAAACGGATCATATTCAAACTTTTCATATGTCTTTATTGGGAAAATTGGAACATCAGAAAGTCTTGCCACAGAACCAGCATATGCTCCTCCGTCTTGAAATGGATTGTAGTCTTCTTTTATTTCGCCATACACAGCATACGGGAAAACACCAGTTAGGTGCTTTTTAAACAGGTCTGATTTCTTGCTCGGAACTGAACAATAAAACACAACCTCATCACTAAAATTAGACAAAGCCAACTCCAAAGTAAAATGGTTTTTTTCTTTTATGCGACCATCTTGTTCCGAAACCGAAAGCATTCCAGCATAAAACTGCTCCATAGAAGATACTAACTCTGAAAAACTACGCTCCTTACCTTCTTCGCCTATTCTTGGAAGCACAACTTGGTATAACTTCATATCAATAGCTTTAAACAGCGAGGTTCCTTCCTTAATCCCTGGGATACTCTTTGTCCGAACAAGGTACTGCACAAGAAATCTATGAAAATCATCCCCTAGATGTGCATCTTTTTTTTTCTGCACCACAGAAATTGCATTTTTTATGCCTTTCTCTTCAACCAGTAAAACAAGTTCACTTATTTGCCTATCATGTTCTGGGCTCAAGTTAAGCACTTTTTGCTTTATCTCGTTAATATCCATCAAAAGACCTTCATCTATCACATCTTCTGGTTTTTTTTCTCCATAATCCCTAACCACATCTTCCGCGATGTTTTCAACAGAAGTACCCTCATTTAAAACACCTGGTGTCTCTTGTCTTTTTAATATCTCTTTATGTAGAAAATCAACCTCGCTATTTGGAGTTTCGGATTTTTTGTGATGATGCTCAAAAGGCTTTATTTTCATTGCGATTTTATTACATTAGGGTGTGGCAAAATCCCTAGCAAGCTTCCTTATATTATATACCAAAAATAAAACAACGAAAAACTATCCATTACGCGTAAGAATTTCTGCTCCGTCTTTTGTAACAACAATAGTGTGCTCAAAGTGTGCACTTCTTTTCCCGTCTCTTGTAGCAAAAGTATGCCCACAGGATTTCAAAATAATATGCCTATCTCCTTCATTTATTATTGGCTCAATTGCTAATGTCATTCCCTCCTCAAGAAGCAGGCCTTCCCCTGGTTCCGCAAAGTTTGGTATATGGGGGTCATCATGAACAACTTCTCCGATTCCATGTCCTCCCAATTCTTTAACTATAGAGAAGCCACTTCCTGCTACCACTTTTTCAATAGCAATTCCAATATCTCCAACCCTTATACCCGGCTTGATTGATTTAATAGCCTCTCTAAGTGCTTTTTTTGTTACAGCAATTAAATGCTTTGCTTTCTCGTCAATTTTTCCAACAGCAATAGTTCTTGCCATATCAGCATGAAACCCCCTATAACAAAGCCCTGCGTCTATTCCTATAATATCGCCATTTTTAAGTACCTGATTTTTCGGTATGCCGTGTACAGCTTCGTCGTTTACCGACGCACATAATGCACTTGGAAAGGGTGTGCTTACTCCCTCCACTTTATAGTTAAGAAACGATGGAATATCTCCATATGCCCTAATAAGCTTTTCCGTAAGATCTCCTAGTGTTTTAGTTGTAATTCCTTGCATTATTGCTTTTTCAACCTTATCCAAAACACAAGACAATCTCCTCCCTGCTTCGCGCATTAATTTAATTTGTTCTGGTGTTTTTTTAAGCATATAAATTACTAATTAAGGCTCGTTTTTAGCGTCCTTGTTCTGTTTTATAAATTTATAAAATAAAAATAGTTCATAATACTGAACCAACAACATGTAGAAATCAAAACCACAAAACACTCTTTAATATAGAAGTTTATTATATAATAAACTTCTATATTTTTTCTATAATTTCCTTGTGCACACCTTCAATAGATTGTTCTCCGTTAATTTTAATAAATTTATAACTTTGAGTACCTCTAAAATAATCAATAGCAGGCACCACATTGTCTTCATACCAGTCTAATCTGTTTTTAATATATTCATCTGTATCATCAGCCCTGTGTCTATTTTTCATCATCTCAATAGCTCGTTCGCGCGATACATCTATGAGTATTATCTTGGGCTGCTCAAAACCGTAGAAATGAAAAGCGGAGTCAAGCACTGGTGCTTCTTCAACGCGACGAGATGCACCATCTATTATAAGATGCTCTTTACCTGTAAATTGTTTAATTAGAATATCTGACCATATCCATACTGGCAAAAACTCTGGCATTAATTTTCCATTTTCTAATATTTCTTCAGTCAGCCTACTTGAAAGATAATCTTTTTTAATAAAATCTCTGAGTCTTTTTCCTGTTTCAATATGTATCACCTTCTTGCTTGTAGTTTCTGTTAAATACCTGTCTAACAACCCCGCTTGTGTTCCCTTACCAGACCCAGATCGCCCAAAAAATAAAAAAGCTTGTGTATTTGTCATGATGTAATTGTTTTTATAAATAAATTTTTAATCTTTATTGAAACAATCTTTATGTTTTTACCTGCTTAACGGCTCTCGTTCTTTGTACTGCTGTTTTGGTAATTTTTTAATATTCACGCATTGTTATTTGTGCGTTTATTTTTTTAACCAAATCAAGCACAACAGATACTGCAATCAGAAGTGCTGTACCACCAATAGCCAGTGCTTGATTCCCTGTAACAAAAATCATTGCGAAGGGCAATACAGCAACAACACCTAAAAATACCGCTCCTGCTAGTGTTATGCGACCAACTACCTTACCTATATATTCTGCTGTTGGGTTACCTGGTCTTATGCCCGGAATAAAGGCTCCACTTTTTTGTAAGTTGCTTGAAATTGCTTCTGGGTCAACAGTTACTGCTGTATAAAAATATGTAAACAAAAAAACTAGAAAAAAGTAAATTGACGCAAACACAAATTGATTTGACAGCATTGTGTTCATAATACCTGCGATACTGCTTATTGTTGTATTTCCAACCTCCATAAGTACATTTAGAATTGCTTGTGGAAAAATTAAAATAGATAAAGCAAAAATAATTGGAATAACACCTGCTTGATTAACACGAAGAGGTAGATATGTTGAAATACCACCAAACACTTTGTTCCCTCTGATTTGTTTCGCATATGTAATCGGAACAGGTCTCTCTGCTTCAGTCATTGCTACAATTCCAGCGATAACAATAAGTGCAAATGCTGTAACCCCTAGATACATAGGTATTTGTGCTGGGGTAAATGTGAACAAAAGTTGCCCAACAGTCATTGGTAGTGATGCTACAATTCCAGCAAAAATTATAAGCGAAACTCCATTACCTATACCAAACTCACTTATAAGTTCTCCTATCCACATTAACAGGATAGAGCCAGCGGCAACTATTGAAACATTTATTACAACATCAATAAAGCTTAAATTTGACAAAGTACCTTGGCTTTGTAGGAAAAACAAAAGGCCATATCCTTGCAATATGGCTAATGGCACTGTTAGTAGTCGTGAGTATTGTGTAAACTTTTTACGACCAAGCTCTCCTTCTTTGTGATACATCTCTTTAAGTCTTTCTGACATTATAGTAGAAAGTTGCATAATAATAGATGCTGTAATATACGGACCTACTCCAAGCATAACCATTGATATTGCAGAAAGACCTCCTCCTGTTAATATGTTCAAAAAGCCTAGAAAATTATTATTCATCAAGAGTTGTTCTAGATTTGCGCCAGATGCTGCTGGAATTGGTATTGTAGCCAATAGTCTAAACAAAACAAGAGCTGCAACCACAAACAAAATACGATTCCGAAGACTCGTATCCATAACTGTCATTTTTAGCTTGTGTAAAAAATTTTGCATATTTTAGTTTTTTATAACTCCTCTTGCTTTTTCAATTTTTTCTTTTGCTGCTGGAGACACCTCGCAACCAACTATTGTAAGTTTTTTTGAAATATTACCTGTACCTAGTATCTTAACCGCTGGAAGCTTGCCCGATCGTTTACGAATCAATCTTTGTACAAAAAGAATCTCAGGGGTTACTGTTGAACCATTGTCAAATATACTCTCAAGTCTGCTTACATTAATCACAGACGGTTTAACCCGTCTTGTGTTTACAGTTTTTGCACGATTTTTTCCGTGTCCTCGTAATTTTGGAATCTTTTTAATCATATCGCGCAGTTCTGGGCGTGGAGTTCCTCCAGCTCGTGCTTTTTGCCCTTTATGTCCACGACCAGAAGTCTTGCCTCTCTTACCACCCCTCCCAACGGTTTTTGTCTTTTTATTTGGATTTTTTCGTATAATTTCGTGAATTTGCATGATAATTATATATTTATTGTTTTTATTGTTGACTATATACCAAGACTGCTTATGTTGGTAATTCGGAAAGTGCCTTAATAGCAACTCGTGCATTATTTAATTTATTTTTACTGCGTGTTAAAATTTTTGCTGTTACATCAGTAACACCAGCAAGATTTAAGACGCTACGAACAGAACTTCCAGCAACAAGTCCCTTGCTCGGAGCTGGCATAATTTTAACTATAGAGCTTGCATATTTTGCCTCAACTTCATGTGCAATAGACATTTTTTTATTTAACTTAATTGTTACCATATTTTTTCGTGCATTTTTTACAGCTTTCTCTATTGCCAATGCTGTGTCTGCACCTTTCCCCATACCAACACCAACTAGTCCTTTTTTATTTCCCAAAACAATAGAAACACGAAAACTAAAACGCCTACCTCCCGCAACAACACGAGCAACACGCCTTATGTCTATAATCTTTTGTTCAAATTCTGGCTTAAATCGCTCTTTACTGCGACCTCTTTTATTACCACGACGCCCTCTGTTGAATACATTTTTAGTGCGAGGAGAGCCACCATATTTTTTATTTTTTTCAACAACAACCTTATTGTCTGGTGTTTTTTTAACAGTATCTGTTTTTTCGCTTTCTTCTGTTTTCTTTTGTTTTTCAATATCAGTCATATGTATTTATTAAAATTTCAAACCATTTTCACGGGCACCTTCTGCAAGTGCCTTTACACGACCCGCATACAAAAATCCTCCTCTATCAAATACTACGCTGCTTATTTTAATATCTTTTGCAATTTTTGCAATCAAAACTCCTGTTTCTTTTGCTCTATCAGTTTTTGTTTTTCCTTTTACTTTCATATCTGACAATGCTGCAATTGTGTTTCCCGACCTATCATCAATAAGCTGTGCGTAAATAAACTTATTTGAACGAAACACAGAAAGACGCGGTAATTCTTTTGTACCTTTTATTTTTGACCGAACACGACGATGTCGTCTCGTTCGTTTTTCAATTTTTGGATTTTTTATTTTTTTCATTCTATAAAATTTAAGTAATTTCTTTAGTATTTATATAATTTTACATAAAATACTTAAACAAAATTATGTGTGCTATACAGACTTTTTACCTTCTTTTCTGCGTATAATCTCATCATCGTATCTTATGCCCTTACCTTTGTATGGCTCTGGCTTTTTATATGCTCTCACTCTTGCAGCAAAATGACCAACCTCTTCTTTGCTTACTCCCTCAATCGTAATGTTATTTTTAACAACCTCCACTTTTAAGCCTTTCGGTATTTCAACTTCAATTTTATGTGAAAACCCGACACTCAAAATAATCTTTTCACCAGAAAGCTCTACTTTATATCCAATCCCCTCTAATATTAGTTTTTTTGAGAATGGCTTTTCTACTCCAATAATCATACTACGCAAGTGCGATGCATAAGTTCCCCATAAAGATCTCGCGAATTTTGAAGACCCTTTTGGTGTTATAGTGATTTCTTTGTCAGTAATATTAATCTCAACAACTTCATCAAAAAACTCACGGGAGATTGTCCCTTTTGTTCCTTTTACTGTAATTGTGTTTTTTTCTCTTGACACAACTACACCGCTTGGTATTTCTATTGGTTTTTTTCCTAATCGTGACATATTACCAAATTTTAAATAAAGGCTCACCGCCAACATGTGCTCTTTTCGCTTCCTCTCCACTAAGAATACCTTTTGGTGTTGATAAAACTAAAAGACCAAAACCATTTCGTACTGGCTTTATGTTTTTCACCCCACAATAAACACGACACGAAGATTTTGAAACACGAGCAAGACCTTTAATTTTAGGTGTCTTGTTTTTATTGTACGCAATTTTAACTTCAATCATCTCTTTAACACCTTCTCCCTTTTTAGACACTTCTTTTATAAATGATTTTTTCTCTAAAAACTTAGCAATAGATAGTCTATATCTTGAAAAAGGAATTGTTGCACTCTGAAGACCCGCATTTCCAGCGTTCTTAATTCGTATTAGCATATCTGCAATTGAGTCGTGCATATTGTTTGTTAATTAAAAAAATTATCACTATAAAAATAAAACCAATCAGTTTACCAAGAAGATTTTCGTATTCCTGGAATCTTGCCTTCGTTTGCAAGTTCCCTAAAGCAAATACGGCACATATCAAACTCTCTCATATATCCATGTTTACGACCACAACGAAAACAACGCCGTATGGCACGACTACTAAATTTAGGCTTTTTTTCTGAACGCGCAATAACTGATTTTTTTGCCATAATAAGTAAAGTGAGTACTCTCACTAAAAACACATTGTTTTTTGTTTTGCCAATATCACACCCTCTTTCTTGTGTGAATATATAACACAAGGAGAAGGGTGGATTAAACAAAAAATTAAAATCTTAGCTTGCCAATCTTCTTGCAAAATAAATTTATATTTCAAAACAAACCAAAACTTAAATTTAATACTATATAAACAAGCACACTTTGTCAATCTTTTTTACATTGCGATTAGTAGTTTATAAAAACAATAGAAAAACAGCCAGTGTGCAAAATTGCATACTGGCTGTTTGTTGTGGGGTTCTCTTACCCCGAAAAAGAACTTATTTTTTTTGGTTTAACCGGGCGCTGTTATTTACAAGCGCAGCAGCTCTCAGTCTGTTTGCCTCAACAAGAGCATTAAATGCCTCCCTGTCTACAACCTCGTAGACAGCAGCTACCGTGCCAGCAAGTACATCTTGCGACAGTTTTTCGTCGGTATTAGAATATCCAATACCGATTGAAGGTGCAAAGAACGATGTTCCACCAATCAAGGTGGTTCCCATTCCCGCTCCAGCCTTCCAACCGTCAACTTCTTTGCCGACAACAATTTTTTCAGTGTCAGCAAAAAATACAACTACGATGTCTCTATCAGGTCTACGAGCCTGATCCATTGCAAGCACGATTGCATGCTCACGTGGAACAGAACCATCAACTGCAGAAACATTCAGCAATCCTCTTTTGAGGAGGTGCTTTTCCGTAAAAGAGAAGGTCTCTTGGGCTGTATACCAACCAATTTTCCCTCCCCGCACATCATCGGGGGAAGAAAATTTTGTCGGAGCGGTTCTCACAGTTTTTATTAACTCCTTGTACTCTGGAGCTAGGTTTGCATAAAAATTTGCAAACTCTACGCTACCCAAAACTCTAGGGATTGCAAAGTGAAGCAATCTCCCAGATGCCGTATTGCTGGCATCTTTTGTTGCCGGTGTATAGGGAGTAAAACTCCCCATAGCTGCCTCTAGGGGCAGTCCTGGAGAAACACCCCCCACCGAGATATTATTCTCAGCATTGGAGCGTACTCCAGCATCGACCAGTACTTGGTTTGCTACGCTACTTCCAACAGTAGCGTTTACGGTTTCGCTAGCAATTACATTGCCAGCACCCAATAAAAAACAAAAACAAACTGCGGTTACTGTAGAAAACTTTTTCATTTTAATCCTCCTCAAATTCCTCTCGGAATCTGTAGGTTATTGGCATTGTTATTAATGCCAAAGATTGATTATCGTAGGAAGCAACACTTACTTCTACAACACAAAAAGAAAAACGCTTAGGCAAATCAATGACGACTGCGCCACTAAATTTACCAACTACAATTACTTCTACTTCAGGTACTTCTACTTCAGATTTTTCACCACTACTACTGGTGTTTTTTTTAATTATTATTTTTTGGTTATACTTATTTGCAACCACAAAATTAAAAAAAACTTTTTCATCTGGAGCAAAAACATATTGCTTCAACGGATCAAGGGAAATCATACTTTTTTGTCTTTTATGCTCATACCTGAACACACTATATGATACGTCCAGCCCTAACCCACTTATTTTTTCTTGAGCAACACTCTGCTCGGGAATAAATACGGTGAAACCTTTAGGAGCGCATGCTCCTAAAAAAAACGACATAACTACAATCAGTGCTACGTTTTTTTTATTCACACTGCCCTCCTTTTTTTAATTTTCAAGGTACTTAAAAGAAGAACCCAAAAACGATGTTTTGTCTTTGGGTTCTGTTAAGAATATTACCTGTGGCTTATTCGCCAGTGGTAATATTTATACTTCCAGTCTGCGATACATCAGAATAGGAAAAGATTTGTCCTCCAGGCACTGATACCGCCTGAGCTGAACCAGTAGTCTGATTCACTTCAGAAAAATACGAAGCTGAGTTATTGCCAAAGGCAATAACTTCTCCACTCATTTCAATCATTGCACTGTCCATGCTGCCCACTCCATTGTTGTAGTTGATAGTATGGGATCCTGCCCCGAAGAAATTTTCCCCTTCGGATAATGCAACACCCCCGCCATTAACTTCAATGGCAGTTATCTGTGTAGCAACAGTTTGGTTTAACAAAAAACCATTTGGAGTGTTGTAAGCAACAAACCCTCCAGTAGTCTGGGAAGTCGTGGTGGAGCAATCTCCGTCAAACACCACTCCTACAGAGCTAACTTCTTGGTTTCCAAAACTATCTTGGAAAGCAAAATTTTCTCCCCACCAACTTCCCTGATGGGAAATTACCGAGAAATTTTGACTTTGATAGGCACCACCAAAAACATCTGATGGTTCTACTGGTGGCGAACCACCATTTGCGGAAACCGCAAATGAAAAAGCAAAAACCGACGCAACTGCCAACAAAATAACTTTTTTCATAACAACAACCTCCTTGGTTGTTTTTCTCCCCTGCAAGAGATTTCATTTTTTTAATGTACAACAACCTAAACACTACAGGGTGTCTAGTTGTCCTCGGTCACACATTGGACCAAGAACAATGTTTATAAAAACTTTTTTATTTACATTGTTCTTGGTCCAAATGAACACAACCAGGAAACACTTTTTCATCTAAATCTTTTACTATAATACATAAGTTTAATTTTTTGTCAAGGTATTTACAACTTTATAAAAAATATACGTGGTGTTTTTAACACAAACGCCACGCTCGTTGAATTTTCGGATTTTCAAATTACGATTTTTATAAAGATGTATAATTAAATACACCCTGCAACAACAAACACCTGCTACGCAACTTCAGGTCTCTTAAATAATCTTAAAGCATTATCTACGAGTGTTTTTTTTGTTTTATCTGTGTCTTCGTATCGTAATTCCATAATTTTTTTTACTACCTCTTTTACATAAATTGGTTCGTTGCGTTTTCCTCTATATGGAACTGGTGCTACGAAAGGAGAGTCTGTTTCAGAAAGAATCATATTTAATGGTGCATATTTAATTACATCATCACAAACACTAGCAAAGGTTATTAGCCCAGAAAATGACAGTGTGAATTCCATCTCAAGATATTTTTTTGCTATCTCTGGTGGTGCTGTGAAAAAGTGTATATTCCCTTTTAATTTTTCTCCGTACTTTTTCTTTTTTAATGACAACATATCTATCATATCTTTGTGTGCTCCACGACAATGAATCATTAATGGACGGTCTGTAGAAACTGCAAGTTCAATATGTTTTTCAAAAAGTTTTCTCTGTCTTTTTCTTTCTTCTTCTGTGTCATTTTCTTTTCTGTAATAATCCAAACCACACTCACCAACTGCAACAACTTTTTCTTTTTCAAGAAAAGCTTTTAAGTGTTTTCCTTGAAACTGCTCTTCTTTGTCATCATTGGGATGTATGCCAACCGATGCAAATAAATTATTATGAATGGATGACAAGTCTACTGCCTGTTGAGAACTTTTAATTCCCGTGCCAACCACAAC
The DNA here is from genome assembly GCA_964423985.1 of uncultured Candidatus Saccharibacteria bacterium. GTDB lineage: Bacteria > Patescibacteriota > Minisyncoccia > Phycocordibacterales > CAYRGE01 > CAYRGE01. The sequence continues at coordinate 12,325 of CAYRGE010000003.1, forward strand.
AGACCAAACATTATCTGTTTGCATTTTCTTAATTACATTTATGCGATCATCGTTAAATGACTTGTCTTGTATGTGCGAATGAACATCAAAAAATTCTGGTTTCATATTTATTTTCTAGGGAATAACGGGGTTTCTGGAGTTTTTTTATTTATAATTAATTTTTGTATATTATCTGCTGTATCTGGCATAAATGGCTCAAGCATTATTGCAATGCACATTAATTCGCTGGTGAGAGATTTTAAGTCTTGTAATGCTTTTTCCCTGTTTGTTTTAATTGTTTTGAATGGTTCTGTTTTTTGTATTTTCTTGTCCATATTTCCAATTTGTTGCCAAATATAATCCATTGCTTTGTTTATTTCATATTTTTCAAGAAATCCAGATATGTTTTTGTCTATCTGTGCTATTTTATGACCACCCTTCTGTTCTGAGATTATGTCTGAGATATCTACGCCATAGGTTGTCACCATTTTAAGAATCCTGCTTACAAGATTACCGAGCCCGTTAACGAGATTTGCATTATATGCTTCCTTGAATTTTTCTTTTGTAAAATCACCGTCTTCAAATGGAGTAATTTCTCGTGCAAGATAATAACGCAGTGCATCTGCCCCGTACTCAGATACCACGGCAACAGGGTTAACCACATTGCCTATGCTTTTACTCATTTTTATGCCACCACTAATTATATTTCCATGAATAACAATTTGTTTAGAGGGGCTTATCCCAGCCGACAACAACATTGCTTGCCACATCGCCGCCTGTTGCCTAAGATTATCCTTGCCTGCGATTTGCACAACAGGCCACCATTCATTAAATTTATCTTTGCTGCTTGGCCAGCCAATTGCCGATACATAGTTCACTAATGCATCAAACCACACATACATTACATGTTCATTGTCTTCTGGTACATCAATCCCCCATGGCATTTTCTTCTTAAGCCTTGAGATACTGAAATCTTGTAGCCCCCCTTTTACAAAGCTTTTTATTTCATTACCCCTCTCTTTTGGTATTACAAAATCGGGGGTTTTCTCATATAAAGAGATTAATTTATTTTGGTATTTTGAAAAACGAAAATAATAATTTTCTTCTTCTCTAATGTCAAGTTCTTTGTTTGGGTGAGATGGACAATACCCATTCTCGTCTAAATCAGAGGCTGTTTTTTCAAGCTCACATCCAATGCAGTATTTTGTTTTGTATAGTTTTTTATATATATCGCCCGCACTGCAACAACGTCTCCAAAACTCTTGTGCTGCTTGTTTGTGTTTTTTATCGGTCGTACGAATAAAATTTGTATGTGAAATATTTAAACACTTTGCAAAACCCTTGAAACGCGCCGCATACCTGTCTGTATATTCTTTTGTTGTTTCGTTTTCGTCTTGTGCTTTTTGTAAAATTTTTTGCCCGTGTTCATCAACTCCAATATTAAAAAAAACATCTTTGCCTAGCAACCGACTGTGTCGTGCAATTATATCCGCCTGAACAAACTCAAGCGCATGACCAAGATGTCCGTCCGCATTTACATAAGGAAGTGTTGTTGTTATGTAAATTTTTTTTTGCTTCATAATTTTATAATTACTCAATCAAGCCACAGCAGTGTTTGGGTTTTTTTCAACATCACAAACAAACTCCATAATCCCAGCAACAACTGGTACGGCAAGAATAAGACCGAGGAAACCCGCTATGTTCCATCCAACGACGAGAGCAATAATTACAAGTATCGGATGCACACCAACAACCTTGCGTATTACTAGTGGGTATATTAGATGGTTTTCAAATTGCTGTATCAAAACAAAGAACAAAGCGACAATAATTGCGCTTGTAACTCCTGGGTCTGCAAAACTAATGCCATTTACAAAAGCCAACACAACTGCTGGTATTGCTGAAATAATTGGACCAAAAAGTGGTATTAATTCAAGCAACCCTGCCAATAGTGCAAGCAATAATGCATACGGAACCCCGAGTATTGTAAGCCCAAGATATGTCAACACAGCAACAATAACAGAGAGTAAAAACTGCCCCTGTATCCAAAGCCCAATCTTATGTTGTGTTCTCTTCCAAAGACCTGACACATATTCACTGTGTTTTAATGGAGTAACAATTCGCAAAAACTCATCAACGCCATCTTCTTTTACCGCAAAATAAAAAGAAAGCATAACGATAAGAATTAAACTAAAAATTCCACCAAATATGGCACTCATCGCACTCAAAAAACCTCCATGCAATCCACTGAAAGCACTTCTTATTTCAGCAATAACATCATCTAAAGAAAAACCGCCTGTTATGCTGTTTGCAGTTGTTTGTGTTTCTGTGTTAAATGGACCCCATGCTGTAATACTGTTAATATGTTGTGGCAATGTCGTAAGCAAGCTATTAGCTTCACCTAATAAGGCTGGAACAAAAAAAGAGAATAATCCTGCAAGTATTACAACTACAACAAAATAAACCGCAAGAACAGCTGGAACTCTTGGTATTTTATATCGTTTGAACCATTTTGTAGCAGGCTCAACCGCAGAGGCAATTACAATTGAGACAAGAACAACCAGCACAAAATCTCTCAAATAAAACAGCAGATATGCTAGTGCAAAAATTAAGACCGTTTTTATTATGGTTCCACTTGTTATATTTATTACAATTCCTGATACGTTTTTTTGATTCATATTTCATCTCGCTATTTTTACCTCTAACTTATTGTTGAACAAAACTATTTACAGCAGGAGCTCTTGGGTCTGTAGAGAGGTTTGTTGTCATGGGCGGTAAAATATTTTGAATAGTTGTTTCCGTAAACATATCATCTCCTGAAAAAATAATATTTCCCGTTAGTTTTGGTGCTTTTCGTAATTGACTAATGCTTGGTAAGAACCCAATCTGAAAAGCAACCTCTCTTGCCTGTCTTGTAATACCAACTCCTGTGTTTAGTTCACCAAGATTCCAAACCACCTCCCTGTTTTCTTCATCAAACGATATGTTCTCACTTTGCCCAAGTGCTCCGATCCATCGTACATATACAGGTAGGGTTGTTTTAACTTCTGCCCCTTTGATTCTGTTTGATGAATTACTGACTGTTAAGATCACAGTATATGTGGTTTCTTGTTCAACTCTCGGAGGAACAGGTCCTGTATTGGTGTATGGTCCTATAAAATGAACAATTCTTGGCGTAGTGTGTATTTTTGACTCAAATTTAATTACTCTCTGTGTGGAAGCATTTAGTTTTTTTGCGACACCACCACCAGAAACAACCCTTGCTTCTGAGTTTATATCAATAATAATTTGTGGGTTAAATAATGGTTTTGTACCCCTCGTGTTTAATGGAAGTGCCTTAACACTAAAGCTTATATTTCCTTTTTCCCCAGACTCCATTACACTAAGCATTGGAGTAGAATTTTTATCCCAAGTAATTGTATTATCAATAGAACTAAAAAAACCGCCATTTCCGACCGACACCGATTTTTTATCTAACACTTCTCCAATTAATTTTATTCTTATTTCCCCGTTAATAATGTCTACCGGTAATGTGTTTTCCCAAAACACATTAACTCTTATCATTTTTTCAGCACCAAACACATATTCTTGTAATCTCTTATTGTCAATAGTAATATCAAGTGCAAGAAAAGGTCTAACAAATACCACCTCTTTTGTTGTGCTACTATAAACAGCATTTATGGTCTCCTTATTTACACCATCTCTTTTTCCAACAAATGCACTAAAGACACGCTCCTCCTCGTGCCTGCCTTCTATTGTTCCAGTTATGTGTATAACCTTACTTGCACCTGGCTCTAAAACACCAATCTCCCATACATTATCACCAAATAATGGACTTATGGACGAGCCAGTAAAATTAAAACCAGCGGGGTGCACAACCTCAAACAGCAAATCTTCAATGGTTTGTTTTGAGTTTGATATAATTTCAAAAACTAGAGTTGTTTCCTGTCCAATTGTGAGTTTGTCAGGTGTATTTAATAGTAATGTTATTGGAGATGAGGTGGTTCTAATTCTGTGTACTTCTTCTTTTTTAAGTAATGCATTTGAGTCTTTAAACTTAAATTCTAAAATAAATTTAAGTTCTTTTTCTACATTCTGTTCGCCAAGCAGCATTAGGTTTATTTTCTCACTAACTGTTTCATTTGGTGCCAAACCTCCTATTAAACGCTTCTCGCGTGGAAGTTGTTTTTGGTTTTCTGTTGACTTGTGTGCTCCAGATGGATATTCAATTATCAAATACATTGCCTCAATCGCAGTGTTGTTGTTGTTTGTAATACCAACATTAAGGTTAAGTTTTTCACCATCAGCAACCAATGATGGTCCGCTTATTACAATATTAACTCTATCTGGAGAAAAAACACCGTCTATATAAATCTTTACAAAAGCAAGCACGAAGGCAATTAAACAAAACACAAAAGAGCCAATAAGTACCTTCTTAATTGGAAAGTCTTTTGTTTTTTTGCTTTTTTTAATTTTTGGCATATTTATTACTTTTTCCTGAATAATGTCTTCCTTCCAGTCATTTTTTACATCTAGTTTGTGTTCTTGGCCAGGTAGCTTAATTTCAACATCTTTTTCCTCAAAATTTTTTGAGTTCAAGCTTTTCTTAAGAGCCTCTATTCGCTCTAGTTGTTTTTTTTTATTATCTTTCTCTTGCATTTAATTTATTTATTGTTTGCTCGTATACAAAAACACCTAAGACTGTTTATTAAAAACCTAAACACCACATATCTAACTATAACACAATCAGAGTTGTGTTTCTTTTATAGCTTTGTTGATTGCTACTATGGCTTTGTTTTTTTCCTCTTTCATTTTATTTGTTACCGAAAAACTCCACTCACCACAAACAAGAAACACATCTAATTTATTATGCTTTCCCCAATAACCAAGGCTATTGAGAATTCTCATAACTAAAATAACTTCTACTATATCTAGTTCCTGTTTTGTAAAATTATTTTTTTCTAAAAACAAAAGACATAAAATGACTTCATCAAACAATCTTTTATTTTCACCCTCTCCACGCAAAAGCCTTATTAAGAGACTAAACACTCGTGCAACAAGCACTCTTTTTTGTAGATTTTTTGTTAACTCAAGAACCAAAATAGGTTCTGCTTTTATGAGCCTCCATATGTTTTTACCCCTAACCAACCCTATATGCGAGTATGAAAATATCTGTAAACTATACCTAAGTTTTGATTTTAAATGACGAATACTTTGTGCTGATGCATTAACCAACCCAAGTTCTTTTGTGAATAATTGATAATATCTATTAGCTTCCCCTGTATTCTTGTAAGATAAAACTAATGCATCTGTTTGATATATATGGTGGCTCATTTATGTTTATTCTTATTGGTTGTGCTGATTGGATATATGATGTTTTTAAATAATGCTACGCCCAAAACCCTCTATATTTTAAATTACAAGATTTTTATTTTCAACTCTTTGCCTTTTTCAATTTCAATTTTATCCTCCTCTCCAGAAATAGTGCAGTATTTTATGTTTTTGATAAGTGCTGTTTTTGAAATATAAATTATGTGCGTTTCAATAATATCTCTTACCTCATCATCTGCGTCTATGTTTATCGTTATTTCATCTTTAGGTGTTAGTCCTAATTTTTTTCTTGTTTCTTGTATTCTTCTAACTAGCTCCCTAGCAAGTCCTTCTTTTTTAAGCTCTGGTGTTATTGTTGCATTTAGTTCAACTTGTTTTTTTAAGTCCATACTAAACACAATTTTTTTCACATTAACATCTTCTTTAATCAGTTCAATTAAGTCAAGATTGTCTTTTATTTTTGATTTATCTAAAACTTTTAGTTCTGGTAGTGGCTGACGCACTCTTATTCCTAACCTTGCCCGTTCTTCAAGAGCAAGCGACACAATAAGCCTAACTTCTTTCATTTGCTCGATTATACTGAAATCAATTTCAGTGACCATGGGCCACTTTTCAAGATGTACGCTTTCTTTCTCGTCATTTCCTTTTATTTTTTGAAACACACTCTCTGCAACAAAGGGAATAATTGGAGCAATTATTTTTGAAAACTGAACCAACACAAATCGCGTTGTTTCAAGAGCATTTAATGTATCTTTTTTTTGTTTTTCTAGTTTGTCTTTACTTTGCTCGTCATTTAAATCAACCGAAACAGAAACTCCTTTAAACCGATCGCGAGATCTCCTTATGTACCAAGTTGAAAAATCTCCAACAAACTCTCCAACAGAACGAGTTGCTTTATCTAGTTCATATTTATCTAGTCCTAATTCAATGGTTGTTGTGGTTTCATTAAGGCGTGCAACTATCCACCTATCTAAAACATTTTTTGACTCTGGGTTGTAAGCCTTTTTTTGCTCGTCACTAGAATATGTTTTATAAAAAGTAAGCGTATTCATTAATCGCATGATAACTTTCTTTGCCACCCCATCAACGCCTTGTTCAGAAAATTTTAATTCTTCCGCACGAACTATTGGTGATGAAAGCATATAATACCTTAGTGCATCGGCTCCGTGTTTATTTAACACATTCCAAGGTTCTGGATAATTCTTAAGGCTTTTACTCATCTTTCTACCGTCCTCAGCAAGAATAAGTCCGTTTGTAACAACATTCTTGTATGGAGATTTTTCAAACAAAGCAACACACAATACAAGCATTGTATAAAACCATCCTCTAGTTTGGTCAAGCCCTTCTGCTATAAAATCTGCTGGAAAGTTTTTTTCAAATAGTTCTTTATTTTCAAATGGATAATGAAATTGAGCAAAAGGCATTGCCCCTGATTCTACCCAACAGTCAAAAACATCTGGAATGCGACACATGCTTTTACCACAAGAACACTGTATTGTAATCTGGTCTATGTTTGGTCTGTGTAAATCAAGCTCGTACAGCTCGTTGTGTGGAAGTGGAGTAAAGCCTATATCATGGACTTCCGCATTGTCTATAAATTCTCCATTCAATTTATCTTTCATTACCGCTGTCTCTTGTGCGGTTAACCCCTCGGCCCCAGCCGACAAAAGCCAAATACAACCTGCATGTCCTACGATAAGTATTTTTTCATCTTTGAATTTCTTGTCTGTTTCGTATAAAAAATCCATAAGACGACCCTTTGTATCGTTTAATGTCTCTCCTTCTGGATTTGCTTTTGTAAACCTTTCAAGTGTGTTTTTAAAAAAAACACTATAACTATCTAAGGGTTTTTTATTAAAATTTCCTATATTAAGCTCCCATAATCGGTCGTCATAAATAATATCTTTTTTATTTATGCCAATTATTTTTGCTGTAATTTCCGCTGTTTCTTTGGTCCGCAAAAAACTTGATGCAAATATACGACTTATACCTTTTTGCTTTAAGTTTTCTGCACTTTTAACAACCTGTTCCCTTCCTTTTTTAGTCAAAGGATCATCGTTGTCAACATTACTACTTACAAAACCTTCTTTGTTGCCATGCGACTGCCCGTGACGCATTAAAAAATATGTATTGTTGCGACTGTTTGATTGTTTTATATCCTCCACCGACCCAATTACTTTGCTTTCATCGCATTCTTCGCATTGCCACACAGGAAGTGGGGCTCCCCAAAATCTAGTTCGTGAAATTGACCAATCTCGCGCATTTTCTAACCACTTGCCAAAACGCCCCTCTTTAAGGTGTCCTGGAATCCAATTGATATCTTTATTTTTTGCTAAAAGACTATCACGCATTTTACTTACTTCTATAAACCAAGACGAGGTGGCATAATTCAAAAGCGGAGTCTCGCAACGCCAACAATGCGGATACGAGTGCTTAATCTTTTCTTTTGAGAACAATAAATTATTGTGTGCGAGATGTTTAATTATATTTATATCTGTTGCCTGTGGGTTGTCTTTTGGTTTTACAAATTGCCCAACAAAATCTTTTACATCGCTAGTAAACTTACCGTCAGGAGAAACATGTTGTACAAATGGCAATTTAAACTGTTTACCCAAATTCATATCATCCTCACCAAAAGCTGGTGCAATATGCACAATACCAGTTCCTGACTCTAGGTTTACAAAATCTGCACCATATACCTTCCAACCATTTTTTTTGTTTTCAATGTCTGTGTTGGAAAAATAACAAAAAGGTGGTTTATATTTCTTACCAACAATATCTTCCCCTTTTATTGTTTCTACCACATCGTATTGCTTATCTTTGAATACTTCAGAAATTCTGTTTTTGGCAACGATGTAAAACTCAACGCTTTGCGTATCATCTTGTTTAATTTTTATTTTCTCATATTCTATTTCTACTCCAACAGCAAGAGCAACATTGCCTGGTAGTGTCCATGGTGTTGTTGTCCATGCAAGCAGGTAGGTATTAGGTTCATCTGTGAGTTCAAACTTAGCAGTTATTGAGATGTCGGTAATATCTTTATATCCTTGAGATACTTCCGACAACGACAATGTAGTCTCACATCGAGGGCACATATGCATAGAGCGAAACCCTTTGTATATAATATTTTTTTCATATAGCTTTTTGAAAGCCCACCACACAGATTCTGTGTATTTTGTATCCATCGTTTTGTATCCATGATCCATATCTATCCACCTTCCTATTCGTGGAATAAGTTTTTTCCACTCTTCATCATATTTAAGTACACTATTTTTTGCAATTTCGTTAAACTTACCTACCCCAAAAGCTTCTATGGATTTTTTATTTTCAAGCTTTAGTTCTTTTTCTACTAATGTCTCAATTGGCAAACCATGACAATCCCAACCCCAAACACGGCGAACATGTCGACCCTTCATTGTTTGATATCTAGGAATTACATCTTTAATGGTACTTGCAAGAATGTGTCCATAGTGTGGTAATCCTGTAGCAAACGGGGGTCCGTCATAAAACACAAAAGGTTCTCCGTTTTCACTTGATTTAAGTGATTTTTCAAAAATACGAGCATCATCCCAAAACTTAAGCACTTCTTCTTCTTGTTTTACAATAATAGATTTGTCTAGTTTTTTATCTTGTTTGTTCATTGTATAAAAAGTATAACACACAGCCGTTTACATCTTTTTAGGAGCTGATATTCCAAGCAAGCCAAGAGACTCGGCTAAAACTCTTCTTACGATGCGAATTAATGTGAGTGCTCCCGAATTAACATTGTCGCCATTTATTACCCTTATGTCTCTGTAAAACCTATTGAATTCGGTAGCAAGTTCGTATGTATATGTTGTTAGTTTATGTACCTGATGGTTGTGCGATATTTCTACAACTATCTCTGAAAATTCCACAAGTTTTGCCGCAAGAGCTCTGCCTTCTTTTTGTAAAACAACACTCTCCATATCCGAACCATCTAAATTACAACCTACGGCACTCTGCTCAATAGAAACTATGCGTGCATGAGCATATTGAACATAGAAAACTGGATTTTTTTGTGACTGCTCGCGCGCAAGCTCTGAGTCAAATTCCATATGTGTATTAAGAGATTTTTCATTATAAAACCACCTCACAACATCTATACCAAACTCATCCACGACATCTTTAAGTAAAACCACATTTCCTTCTCGTTTGCTCATTTTTTTCACCTCACCACCATCTCTAAGAGAAACCAGTTGTGTTATAAAAATACTAAACAATCCCGACCAGTTAAGCATTTTTTTTACAGCCTGCATTTTTTTTATATGCCCTTGATGGTCTGCTCCCCATACATTAATAACCAAATTGTCTCCACGACTAAACTTTTCATTGTGATAAGCAATATCTGAAAGAAAATAACTTTTTGTACCATCGCTTCTTACAACAACCCTGTCTTCATCATCACCATAAGCACTGGTTCTCAACCACTCAGCCCCGTCGTTAAAATACACTAAATCTTTTTCACGCAACAAACCAAGAATCTTTTCATCTTTTTTTGTTTTACTAATTTGGTCGTATTCTGAGTACCACTCATCAAAACATATGCCTAGATCTTTCTCTATAAAAAACTTATTGTATTTTTGTATTTCTTTTGCCAGTAAAAAACCTGCTTCTTTGTATTTTTCATGTTCACTATTTGTGTTTTTGATAATATTCACTATTTGTGTTTTTTGTTTTTCTATCTTAAGACTGAGGCTGTCTGTAAGATATTTTGTACCAACACCAAGTGCTGTTTTTCCAAGTTCTTTTATTTGTCCGCTTTCTTTTGAGTTGTTTATATAAAACTCTCTCTTTACTTTTGCTCCAGTAAAAACAAGGATGCGTGCAAGCACATCTCCAAAGAAAGCTCCTCGCCCATGCCCAATATGTAAATCTCCTGTTGGGTTTGCAGAAATAAATTCAATGTTTATGTTGCTCCCTTTGTTGTTTTCCATACCAAAATCAAGAGCCTCACGAACTCTAGAAACCTCACCAAGAATTGCACTGCAAGAAATCTGTATATTAATAAATCCTGGACCAGCAATCTCTATGCCATCAATTAGTGGGTGCTTTTTTTTTAACAACTCTTCTTTTATTTCACAAGCAATATCTTTAGGTTTTCTGCCAATCTCTTTTGAATAAATAAGTGCAATGTTTGAAGCATAATCTGAAAAATATTCTGAACGGGAAACAACCTCGCCTCTTGCTTTTATACCGTATTTTTTTTCAAAAACATATTTTATTTGTTTTTCTATTTGTTTTTTTATCATAAAACCAACATACATAAAATACAACCCAAGCTGAAAACATCTATTATTTAACCTTCTAGTAAATAAAAACCTGACTATAGAAATGGTTCTTGTTTAAAAACCGTATCCTGAATCTATTTACTATTATACAAAAAACATACATGCACACCACAGCAAATCAAAAAACTATTGAGGGAAATCTTGCATAAAAAAATAATTAAACCATCTTGTACAAGATGGTTTAATTATTTTTTATTAACTAAAGCCATTTCTAGTTTTTATTTGCCTACCGTAACACCCATTGACCGAGCTGTTCCTTCTATTGTTTTTATTGCCGCTTCTGTGTCGCTAGTGTTTAGGTCTGGCATTTTCTTTTCTGCTATTTCACGAACTTGGTCTTTGGTTATACTTCCAACCTTACTTACTAAGTTCTTACCTGACCCTTTTGGCTTGCCTAATGCTTTCAAAATCAAACTAGAAGCTGGGGGTGTTTTAAGAATAAAGTCAAAACTCCTGTCTTCATACACAGATATTTCAACCGGTATAATATCCCCGCGCATCTCTGCTGTTGCTTCGTTGAAGCGTGTAACAAATTCACCTATGTTTACACCGGCCTGCCCGAGTGCAGGACCTAGAGGAGGTGCTGGGTTTGCTTGTGCCGCCTGTACTTGTACTTTAATTTTCTGTGTTATTTTTTTTGCCATATTGTAATTATATTTAAAAATAAGGGTTTTTAGTACCTTCCACTAATTGTTCACTACTAGTACCTAACGATAATCTTATATTTTTTTTACCTGAAGAAAATCTAACTCTATTGGGGTTTCTCTACCAAACATAGACACTAATACCTTAACCTTTCCACTGTCTTCGTCAACTCCGCTAATTTTCCCTTCAAGCTCTTTAAATGGTCCGTCTATGATTTGCACTGGATCACCAGCACAAAAATCAATCTTGTGCTTAACTGTATCTTCTTTCATTCGTGCAAAGAATAAATCTGTTTCTTCTTTTGAAAGCGGTACGGGGTGAATTCCAGACCCAACAAAACCAGTTACACGAGGTGTGTTCCTAACAACATGCCATGATTCATCTGTTACAATCATATCAACCAAAACATATCCTGGATAAATTTTTTCCTCTACTTCAACGCGCTTCCCTCCCTTAATTTTAATTTTCTTTTCTACCGGAACCACTGTATTAAATATTTCATTCCCCATAACAAGAGACTCTGTGCGTTGTTTTAAGTTGCGGGCAACAGCATCTTCATATCCAACATATGTATGAATTGCATACCAGTTTCGCCCTTGTTTAATTTCTTGTTTTGCCATATGTTTAGATATTAATAAATAACAAAATCTTTCTATATAATAAACTCTTCAAGTAGGTAGGCAAACAACGAATCAGCTGATCCAAGAAGTATTGTTGTTACAATAGAAATAACAACAACAAGCATTGTAAATTGTATTGTTTGTTTTCTTGTAGGCCAACTCACATGACGCATTTCAGACCTTGTGTCTTTTAAGTAGTTTATTAATTTCATTTCATTAAAAATAAGAACTGTAAAACACTCAATTAATTATTCTAAAATTTTATTAAAAAACACCCTTCTAGGGCTACCTTCATACTACACCGACACATTAAAAAGTCAAATGAAAAAATATTTGGGAAATAGAATAAACCATAAAACAACTCTTATTTTTGTTGCAATATGACTATTAATTAGCTTGCCTTACAGAGAGACAACAATATGGACAAAATGCAAAACTATTTATATAGAATAAATAGACAAACCATATTAAATAATTATTATGATTTAATTATTTAGTATCATCAAGGATATGGTTAATCTGCTTAATGATATTAGCTAAGCTAAATTCTGATTTAATAATATAACCAACAACACCAAGCTCCACAACCCTACTCATACTGTCTATGTCTGATAATTGTGTCCCTATCAACACTGGTATGTTTTTTAGTGTGCTGTCTTTTTTAATCTCAGAAAGAACCTCAACTCCCCCCATCTTGGGCATTACAATATCAAGGATTATAAGATCTGGTTTACTGTGTTGCATAAGCTCCAAAGCTTCTTTTCCGTCTAGTGCAGTTTCAATATTGTATTTTTGGGAACCATCCACAAGAAGCCCATCTTTTAGTATCTTTCTAAAAACCCTATCGTCATCCACTATAAGTATTTTTTTCATAATTATATTTCTAATGTAAAAAATAAAACTACACCTCTTTTACTGCTCAAAAAACCACCTACACTCCCTCCGTGTGCTTCTGTAATTCTTTTTGCAAGTATAAAATTAATATTTTTCTTATTTTTATATTGCCAGTGTGTAAATACTTCACTCTGAGTTATTTTGTCAACGACATCTCTCTGTTTTTTGTTTGATGGTTTTTTCACACACACTTCAATAACAAGACTGTTTGAAGTTAATGGTAAAACTTCTTTGTTGTTTTTAACAGAAACACTAATCAATATGTCGCTGTCTACTTCATTGTTTTTTATCGATTGCGACAACATGGTATGCAAAACTTGAGCAACTCTGTCATCATCAAACATTAAACCATTTAACTCTTCTTCTAAAACACCAAACTCTAAATATATTTTAGCACTAAATACACCTTTATCAAATTTACTTATCTGACTTTTAATGAAATTTTCAAAATCACCAGTTTTTTTATGCAACTCAATCTTATTTAACTCTATGCGTGCAATATCAAATAATTCATCAACGAGACCAAGCATCTTGGACGCATTTTCGCCAATCATAAAAATATACTCTTTGTGCATTTTTGTGTTGTTGGTCATGTTTTTATCTAAAATCATAACTTCACTCATCTTTTTTATACCATCAAGAGGTGTCCGCAACTTGTGAACCATCATTTCCGTGAAATCTTTACGCATCTTTATTGCTTCCACTTCAGGAGTTATGTCGTGTAGAAGAATAGCACTACCGAGCGTACTTGTTTTTAGATTCCTTCCTGTGCCAACTGGTGCCACAACAATTTGATATGAGCGATTTCTTATTTTAACACTATTTGTTGTTGATATATTTCCAGAAACCAAGCTTTCTTCTATTTTTTTTTCCAAGCCAAAACTTCTGCCTAATGTTTCTGTTATATCAAAGAAAGACATATTTTTTTTATTTACTCCAAGAGCTTTTTTTGCAGCAGGGTTTGCCACCACAATATTATTAAGAGTGTCAACCATAATAACACCCTCTGTCATACTTGATACCAGGGCATTAATTTTTTCTTGTTCTTTACGCACAACCCCTTCTAATTTTTCTACTTCTTTTGATGCCTGTCTTATAACTTTGTATAAAAGTGTCATTTCTTCGTCTTTGTAAAACCCTTCTTTTGTGTTAGCAACAGTTAGAACCCCAACAATGTCTCCATTTATAACCAGAGGAATATTAAAGAAAGATTTTATAATATTATTGCCTTGGTTTTCAATTGAACCAATAGTAGTTTCTTCTATTCTGCTTTCTTTTATACTCTCGTTTGTTAATGCCTCCAAAGATTCAATCATTCGTTTTTTAATATCTTCTATAAACACCCTAGACACGGAATCGTTTAGGTTTATTTTTAAAAGAATCTTGCCTTGATCAAAAACCATATATGCCGTAGCGGTGTAATTAATGAACTGCGGAAGCGACTTTGTAATAATGTCTACGACTTTTTCAATCTTAATAGAGTGCCCGACTTGCTCTCCAAGTTTTTTTAAAATAGCCAACTCATAAATCTTGTGCCGTAATTTGCGGTTTTTTTCCTCGGTCTCGCTTTTATATCTCTTGTTTTGTATATAAAAAACCCCCGCTATGCAGATAGACAAAACAGCAATGAGTGTGGATATTATTGGCAACATTTTAATTAAAGAACATGCGACATCGTTACTCATCAATTTTTGTTTTTATAGAGGGATATCTTTTAAGTATTGGGTTAAGTGTATTTTTAACTATCTGCCCTGAGAGTTCTACATATTGGTCAATTAATTTCTGTAGAGCAATTTCTGGATCTCCCACTATGTCAATAACTTTTCCGTCATCAGATAGCTCAATATTAACAACTTTTTTAACTCTTAAAAAAGCCATTTGTGGTCCCAAAATAATTGATTGTTTTGCAATTATTTCACTAATAATTTTTTTATATTGTTCCTTCATTTTATTTTATAATAAAAAAACTACACACCTCCATCTCCTTTGATAGTAGCTAAAAGTTTTCGTGCTGCTATAGCCATAATTATGAAACCTAAAATATATAAAATGTCGTGCATTGTTTTTGCAATAAATCCTCCTCCTTCATTTGTGCTAAACGAAATTGAACTAACAATAAAACCCAATAACAACAAAAACATTCCTGCAGAAAAATACTCTAGTACTTTGCCAAAAACTCCTCCTTTCATCTTTCTGGCGTTTATCAAAACAAGAATACTTGTTGTCATTCCAATTACCACAACACTCGCAAGTGTATAATACCCTAATATTACAACCGTGCTGTTTACTTCGTTTGTGTTTCCAAACACTGTTAATGGTGTCAGAAACATCATTAACAAAACAGTTAAAACCTTAGTATTAATATTCATATTTAAAAAATAATAAATCAACTTACTAAAAGTTTAACACATAAAAAAAATTATTTATCCACACCACTTGAATTAGTTATTAACTCTGAAACAATCCCGAACAAAGCCTCTTGTCATTGCGAGGTAGCGATAGCGACGAAGCAAACCAGAACAAAACTTTAAACACGAAACGACAACTCTGGATTGCTTCGTTCCTCGCAATGACAAATAACTGCTAGTAATGACAGAAACCGTTCGCAATAACAAGCAACTGATAGTGGTAGCAAATAATTACTAGCAATGG
>CAYRGE010000004.1:0-21785 GCA_964423985.1 uncultured Candidatus Saccharibacteria bacterium
GGTAATCTTCAACGGTATTTACCTTCGCAAGCCAAGGATATTTTTCTGTAAGTTTCCTCGCTTCATTCTCTGCCTTTTTTAAAATATTTTCAAAAATCATTTTTTCATATTATTTCTGTATTAAATCATCAACGCCAATTTCAAGCGCTTTGGCAATTTTGGAAAGGGTATCAATTGTTAGATTTTGGTTCGCGCCGTTCTCTATCTTAACAATGGTGACGAACGAAAGTGAAATATAAGATGTAGCGTAGTGGAATTTGATATTTCCGAATGAGCGACGATTATATTTACTAGTATCGATACTCGTCCTAGGAATAGATTTGGCATGGTTACACCCGTAGAAGTTTTTTATCAGGAGACAAGCGTTGTGTTATTTCCTTGAATATAGTAACAGCCTTTTTATTAAAACAATGGAGCGACAAAATAATGAACAATCACACCATTAAAAATAACGAGTGCAAAATAAAGAGTTGTCCACCCTTTTGTCATTGGAAAATAACGAGCCATTAAATTCAAGTTGTCCTGATACCACCTACTAAAACCTAGCCACGAAACTACATTCGCACCGATTGCATCTATTAATAATAAGTAAAAAAATATGATTAATATAATTTCTATATTCATAGCTCTATATTATATTAATCATATATTTTTATTATTAATTCTCTATCGCTTCTACTAGCATAACATTACCTTCAACCCTAACAATGGTTGCTTTTTCTCCCGCCTTAATAACTTTTTCTTCTGCATTGCTTTTTGCTGTCCAGTACTCTCTTCTTGCTTTTACCCTACCGTACGGATTAAGATCTTCAATGACAACAGCTATCTCCCCAACAAGAGCCTCCGATCCTGTTTTAGCTTTCATATTTAAAGTCTTAACGGATAGCCTACCAACTATTATAAAAAATAAACAAATACCTATTGTGGAACCAACTACAATCCAAAAAGTAGGTTGATCAAACATACTTGGCAAGAATGGCTCATCAGCAAAAGTTATAATTCCAAAAAGGAGAAACAGTGTTCCAGCCACGCCAAATACACCAAACTCTGGAGCTATAAACAACTCTAAAACAATCAGCATAATACCTAAAAGTAAAAACATCGTCCCCATTAAAGAAAGATTAATAGCACCCATTCCCCACAAACCCAATAAAAGAGCGGCGGCGGCAAATATTCCAACCTCTATTTCTCCTGTACGAAACACAAAAAATAAACCTAGTGTACCAGCACCAAGAAGTAGAGGCACTAAATAAGATAGTGAAATGAAAAACAAAATGCGTTCTAATATGTTTGGCTCTATTTCTTTTACAATAGCATTTTCCATATCAAGTTTTTTAAGAAGGTCATCTAAAGAGGTTGAGGTAAGGTCAATAATATTTTTATCATATGCTTCTATTCCGCTCATTGTTAAATTTTCACGAACAAACTTAACAGCTACTTCAGAGTTTCTATCACGAGCATTCGCTATTGATTCTATCCAAATACTTGAGGCCTCAACAATTTTTTTATTAGACTCTTCCACTCCACCGAGCCCAAGAGATTTAGGTTGTGCTGCTCCTATTGAAGCATATGGATGGCTTACTGCAATTTCTGCAGATAATAAAATAAATGTACCTGCAGAAAATGCCCAACCGCCACTATTATTAACAAATACTGCTGTCTTTATTGGACTATCTAATAACAAGCGACTTATTTCTTCAGTTGCCCCCAAAAGCCCGCCAGGTGTTTCAAGAAGAATAATAAATAAATCAGCATTTTGTTTTTTAGCTTCTTCTATGGAACGGCTAATAAACTGAACTGTGCCAGACCTTATTTCCCCATCAATAGTCGCAACTACCACGGTATTAGACACCTCTTCTGTGTTTAAGGCTTGTGCTTTTTTATTATCATCAGAAGCAAAAAATAAAAAAGCTCCAAAAAACAAAATGAGTGAGATTATATAAAATTTATTTAAGTAGATCAATTTATTTTAATTAAAAAGGCTTAACTTTTACAGCAGATTCATCTTTGTTTTCAGTCGTCTTTGTTTTCTTGCCTATTCTCTCTGCCTCAACCAAGAGTGGGCTTGCTAAGAAAATAGATGAATATGTTCCAAAGAAAATACCCAGTGCCAACGCTAATGCTAAATGTTTTGTTGTATCAGGTCCTATGAAAAACAAGGCAAGCAACACAAAAAGCGTCGTAATAGACGTGTTTATTGATCGTGTAAATACCTGATTTAAACTCTTTCCAACGGTCTCGGAAAAGCTTTTTGATATTTTTCGTTTTAGGTTTTCTCTTATGCGATCAAATACAACAATTGTATCGTTTACCGATAAACCTATTATTGCAAGAAGTGCAATAATAAACAACGAACTTATTTCATAGCCAAGTAATGCAAATATGCCAGTTACAATAATTATGTCATGCAACAATGCAATAATAGCAATAACTCCATATTTCCACGAAGACACTGGTTCTGAAACACGACGAAATACATATGCAATAAACAAGACAATAGCAATCACAACAGCTCCAAGTGCTATAAACGCCTTGTTGCTGAGCTCTGCTCCTAGTGTTGGTCCGACTGAATCAAATCGTCCTTTTGTAAATTCTTTTGTTTCATCAAAAGACAAGGATGCAACAAGTGCTTGGCGACCTGTTTCTGATAAATGTTCTGTACGAACAATAAACCCATAATCCCCAGTAGGTTGTAAGCGGATGCTTTCTACGCCAACACCCTCAATTTGCTTACGCAATTCATAAACCCCAGGCCTCTCTTCTGTATACTCTATCTCAACAATGCTTCCTCCCTTAAAATCAATACCAAAATTTAAACCAAATACACCTATCGACACTAAAGATGTCAATATAAGTGCGATTGAAACTCCTATAAATATTTTGCTGTGTGAAATTATAAACATAACAATTATTAAAAATACAAAACTAATTAAATTTTATACCACTTTTTAACAACAGTCTTACCGTTTTATTCTGAAAAGCTATGGCTAATAAAAATGTTCTTGATACAATTACGGCGGACAGCATACTCACAAAAATACCTAGACCGAGAGTAAGAGCAAACCCTTTTATCATTCCTGTGCCAAACCAAAATAAAATTATCGCTGTAATAATACTTGATATATTTCCATCACGAATAGACAACCATGCACGAGCAAAACCCTCTCTTATTGCATCTTCTGTTTTTTTACCCAAGCGGAGTTCTTCTTTCATTCGCTCAAAAATAAGGATATTTGCGTCAACAGCCATTCCTATGGACAATATGAAACCAGCTACACCAGCAGCAGTAAGTGTTACTGGTATTAATTTAAACAGAGCAAGCATTATCGCAATATACATACTCAGCGCTAAAACAGCAATAACTCCCGCTAGTCTATACCAAATAATTAAAAACAATCCGACAAGCCCAAGCCCTAAAATAGCAGCATTAACTCCTGAATTAATAGCTTTTACACCAAGAGTAGCCCCGATTGTTTGTGTAGAAATAAGCTCAAGCTCGTCAACAGGTAGCGCTCCTGAGTTCAGTCTGCCAACTAAAACCCTTGCTTCTTCTGCTGTAAAATTTCCAGTTATTTGTGCTTGCCCCCCTGTGATTACCTCCCTAACTGTTGGTTTTGTTATTGGAAAAACATTTCCCAGATTTCTATCAAGAAATATTGCAACGGGCTTGCCAATATTTTCACGAGTTATGTCTGCAAAAAGCTTCTTGCCTTCTTTATTAAAATCCAAAAGAACATATGCTTCACCTGTTGTGTGGTCAAAAGCAAGCGATGCTCTTTGTAAAAACCTGCCTGTTAGTGGTGTAATATCGTACCCAGTCTCAACAAATGCAGGATCCACTTTTTCAAGAGCTTGCATAAGTATTGCAAGATCTTCTTCATATTTTGAAAAATCTATATCTTGTTTTGGCGTCATAAACTCAAGGACTGGCGTCGCTCCAATCATCTCTGTCGCAGTTTTAACATCTGTAATTCCAGGTAGTTCAACAATAAGCTTGTATGACCCCTCGTCTTCTCCTTCTGCAAATATTCCTGCTCGTTTTACTTGAACAATTGGTTCAGATACTCCAAAAATATTCACACGACGCTCGATTATGTCTCTTAAAGAGTCCATCGCTGTTTTTACTTCTTCTGGGGGGATAGAAGACACATCTGCCCTATAAACCAAATGTGTTCCACCTGACAAATCAAGCCCGAGAGAAAACGGCTTATACGCAGAAGACTCTATGTCCATTTGCGAAACATAGTTGAAATAACCAACCAATATACCAGTAACTAGTAAAAATATTGCAATTATTCTTATTTTCCACATAAATTATATTCGCCTCTTGTGTGTTCTTAATTAATTAAACTATTTTATTACCAAAACACCACAGACCTTAATAAGGCTTTAATAGAGTATATCTTATTAGAAACAAATCGCAATACCTGTTGTGTTTTTTAATCAATAGCCAATGAAGTTTGCTTTCTTGTAGTTATGAAAATAAATACCAATATTAATATAATTATATTTTCTGTATTCTGTTTGGATATGGTTTTTTGATAACACCCTTAGCTACTGACATAGTTAAAATAAAATACGTAAACACCACACAAACACCACCAACAACAAACCCTGCGAAAATATCCACTGGCCAATGAACGCCCGAGGCAACGCGCGAAACACCTATCAAAACCGCACTTACTCCATATAAAAAAGCAAGTTTTTTATTATAAAAATACAAACCTACGGCTAATGCCATAAAAAAAGTTGAATGTCCAGACGGGAAGGAAGTATATAGCCCCCCAAAAGTAGCGAATGGTATTATTTCGCTTATTTCAACAAAAGGTCGGGGTGCTACATAAAAATATTTTATTAATGAAGTTATTCCATACGCAAAAACTGCACCTATAATAACCACTGCTGTGTTATAGAAGCCGATAAACTTATCTTTATGTAATAATAAAAACAAAATAAGCCCTGCTATTAGAATTAATTCAAGCCCGTTAGAGAAAGATTCTACTGCTCTAGCTCCAAACCATGAATTATTTGAGAGCCCATATAAATAAAGAATTATTTCTGTTTGCATTCTGTTGTTTTTATTTCTTAATTTTAGTAATTATAATGCAGTCTTAGCGACCTGTTCTAGATGCAAGTGTTTTGAGTGTAAAAAGTGCGATTTTTATATCAAGTAAAAAAGACCTGTTTTTAATATAATAAAAATCGTAAGAAAGTTTTGTTTTCGTCTCTTTAATACTAATATCAAATTTTGGTGGCTTTTCTTGGTGTATTTGAGCCCACCCAGAAAGCCCTGGTTTTACTATGTGTCGTATATTATAATAAGGAATTTCCTTGGCATAATGTTTTGCTAAGTTAGGTATCTCAGGACGCGGTCCAATTAGTGAAATATCACCACGCAACACATTCCAAAGTTGAGGTAATTCATCAATTCGTGTTTTTCTTAAAAACAAACCTATGCGAGTAATCTTTTTGGGCTCGCTTGCGGTCATAGATCTAAATTTAAATATTTTAATTATTTTGTTGTCTTTACCTACTCTTTTTTGCTTAATAAAGACTGCTCCTCCGTCATCAAGCTTAATAAACAGCCACACGAATGGATATACAACCAAAGAAAACACCCCTAGAATTATTGCCATAACAACATCCATCAATTGTTTAAATATGTCATACAAAATATGCGACGATGAAGAAGTATTTTCCAAAAACCAACTATAACTAAGCAGTGAAAGAGGAATCCTGTCAAAAACATTCTCGTATAAACTGTTCTTATCTACAAAACCAACACCACTAAATATAAGATTATAAAATTTACACAAACTTGCTTCTGTTTTAGTATTTAACAGGTCAATAACCACCAATGTAATTCTTTCACCACACACCATAAGTGTAGATTTTCCACTAATACCAGAACTTTTAATTTCATCTATGCCAACAACTGAAATAAACTTTAAACTATATTGATTGTTGTTATTAATTTCATCAAACAATTCTTTTGTTTCTTTGTTCTCGCCAACTAAAATTGCTTTTTCTTTTTTCTTGGAGCTTAGTAATCCAGTGCCATATAGACGCCAAATAAATATAAGTATGGAAGATATTACTAGATAAATAAATAAATTTATTTTTGGAGTTATTCCAAAATATGGAATGAAGTAAAAAAACAAAACTGCAACTATTGCATTTATAGCCTGTGCCTGCAGTATAGTGAGAGTTAGTTTTCTCTTAAAAACAAGTGTGTGTTTTCCATAAAGTCCCACAATAAAAAACACAAATGTTGAAATTAAAAAGATAAACGAGAAAGGAGCGATATGGCCATAAAACAAAGCACTGCTTGGAATCTCTGTATGTCTTATTAGTAGTGTAATCCACAATGAAAAAACGAGTATAACAACATCTGCTAAAAAAATAATTACTGAAACTTGATTATTCCTTGTGTTTATATTGGTCATACAATAAGAATATTCCGTGGTTAATTGTGTAATATTGGTTGTTGTTTTAATCCAACACACTAATTATTTAGTTTACTACCCTGTGTTTTAAGGTATTTTATTTGTATTTTATATAAACCATATCCAACTAATCTTATTATGTTTTTAATTTTATTTACTATGGAATAAGTTGTTTTAGCCAAGAAATACCCCTATCTCTTATGTTTTTAAACGGCACATAAGCCTCTGTTTTTTTATTTTGAACAGAACCATAAACACATAAGCCATATACAACAAACCACGATGAATCTTGAAATTGCTCTAGAACGCGAGAGGCAATACCTCTTTGTGATAAAGGAACAAGTGCTGGGAGTTTTAAAATTGCCTTTGAAAGATCTTCAATGGTTGAAAGCCCTGCACCCCCCCCTGTTATAACAACACCCGCTGGGAGTAGCCCGTTGCGTCCAATTTTTTTTAAATGAGCTTCTATTAATTCAAAGATATCAGAAAGCCTAGCTTCTATTATGTATTCAAGTTTTTTACGAGAAACAGAATTGCTATCTCTCCCTATTTTTAGATCTTCAGCTTTTTCAATTGGAACCTGCAACCCCAGTGCGATATCATTTGTGAGATCAGATGACCCCATCGGAAACACTTGTAATGAAATAGGAATATCTTCCTCAAAAGTAACAACTGACACTGTTTCTGCTCCAATATTAATAAGTAATACCCCCACTGTTCGTTGTCTTTTTGACAAAGCAACCAAACTTGCCGCGACGGGCGACGGAATGACAGCCTCAACATCAACACCAGCATCCTCTGTGGCGTGAATAAGCTCCTCAATGTGTTGTTTTAGGCAAGTTATAAAAAGTACCTTAACTTCAAGTTTTGAGCCCTTCATTCCTTGTGGATACCCTAAAACATCCTTCCCGTCTAGTTTGTATTTAACGGGAATTGTATCTATTACTTTTTTATTTGCAAAATTTCCTATACTTTCCTCGGCTGACGAAATGGCATTATCTACATCCATTTGGGTAGCCTCGCTATCTGCTCGCGAAATAACTGTTGTTCCTTGTGCCATCACAGATTCGAGCCCAACACCCCCTATTGAGATAGACGCACTTCTAGCAACAACTTTGGCCTTTCTTTGCGCAGCACTAATAGCTCTTTTTATGCTTTTTGTTGCCTCTTGCGAATTAACAACATAGCCACGCCTCAATCCTTTTGATTCAGTAATTCCAGTACCTATTATACGAGGGAGTACTTGTCCAGTTATTTTTTCTGCAATAATCACTCGTACTGAATGAGTCCCTACATCAATTCCTGTAATTATATTTCTTCGTGCCATATGCTACGATAATTTCAAAAACTAAACAATTATTCTAATACACAACACTGTGTTACCAAATAAACAACCAGTGCCTTATAAAAAGACCGTAATCTTTTATCTTAAAAATTCTAAATATTAAATTTTTTTCTTACCTCCAATTCTTTCCTATCCATTATACTACCATGTTTGAAACCTTTCAAATGAAAAAGGCTGTGAACAAAGAGTAATCCAATAAAACCAGAATAGCTTTTTTGAGTACTTGAGGCTTCTTTTTTTACTAAAGTTAGATTTATAAAAACCTCTCCTTCTTTGTTTGATAGCGGAAACGACAAAACACTTGCTGGTTTGTCCTTGTCTTTATATTTTTTATTTAAACTATGAGACTTCTTGTCTCCTACAAAAACAAGGCTTAAGTCGTAGTTTTTTCCAAGCACGGAGTCTTTTATCAAGGAAAAAGGTAGGTTTGGTAGCCTATTTTTTGTTTTGTTAACTATCATAATTACTGCAGACTAAAAAACACAAACAATATTTTTGTGTTTGTGTTTTTATTAGCTTGGTATTTTACCTAGTTTGCGTAAATATTCCATCTCTTTCTTTTTCTTAAGATGTTTTAGTGTTTGAACCTTTTTACCCATCTTTGAGAGTGGTCGTATGTGAAATCTTATTTTTCTAGATTTTATAAGCACCCCCGAACTTTGCATGCGACGCCTAAACCTCCTAATAAGACTCATTGCATTTTCGTTTGGTTTTTTATCTACTTCTGCATTTATTGTTGTCATATATTTAATTAGGGTAACACAGAAAGGTAAAAACTGCAAACACATACTTCTTGCACTTAATGTTTAGCTAGTTTCTAAGCCCTAACTAAACATTAAGTGCAATTTTTGCCGAAAACTTAAGTGGTGTCAAGTAAAAATTATTTAAGTTAAACATTTAAACACAACATTTCTGTTTAAAAAATTAATATTTAGAAAAATAAAAAAAGATAAATCGTGTTTGTTTTTGTTTGAATTAATTTAACACCATTTATAAAAACAAATGCCACGGCGGAGTGCTTTTTGTGTTCTTTTTCTAGTAATTTATCAAAACCCTTAACAACATAAAAAGAACCATTACCATGCCATGGTGTGTTTTTATTTTTCCTCTGTTATTTCATATTCATCAGCCTCTGTACGATTAGTCCTAGATGCAAACACGCCCAACATGCCAATCATAATAATTGCCACCACACCCAAAAACCATGGTGTGGTGTTGCTGTTTGGTGCCCCCTCTTTTTCACTAGTAATTGCTTCCATCACTGAAGCCTGTTGTTTAATCTTGTTGTGTGTAGTATTCACTGTTTCTTGTACTGTGTTTGTTGTTTGTATTGTGTTAATTTCAGCCTTGTTCATAAAAATATTATATTCTTGAGACATACTATAATTAATTTTATTCTCGTTTGATATATTTGATGTATGTAAAATTTTTTCTATTTCTTGCTTTACTTCTTCTTCTTTTTTTAATTCTGGTTTTTCTTTTTCTGGTTTTTGAGCAAACACATTTTGTGTTATGTTTGCATTTTTTTCGTCAATTGTTAGAATTTCATTTTGTTTGCCAATTACCGCTATGACACCATTTGGATACAAAAATGACACAGCCGAAATATTTTGTGCCGAAAGACCTGTAGTTTCTCTTGAAAACTTCACTGATCTTTTTGGCATTATGTATGTTCTTTTTGGAAGCACAAAGGTGTTGTCTCCAACTCTAAGCATCCAACTAGAAAGATCTAGTTCATATTTTGTGTTATTAGATATTTCAATATATTTTGATGTTGCATTTTTTATTGACAAGTCAGCAGGCACTGCAGTTACAATCACTCTATAATTTCCTGAAAACCAACCAGATGAAGCATTCAGTACAACAACATACTCTCCCGGATAAATAAATCTATGTGCGACGCGTTCACCCTCAACTTGTCCGCCATCGCCAAATGTCCACAAAAATCTTACATTCTCCAGTGGTTCTTTTTTAACTCCAAATGCCCTTCCTTCAAACCTTGTACGCCCTCCAGCAACAACAATGCGTTTCTGCGGTCCTGCATATGCAAACACCTGTGGCTCAACAGTAAAAGCTGTCACGGATGTATTTTTTTCTTGAGCCGTGTGTGTGTCACTAGATAATGATTCCTCTGTTTCTGTTGATACTGACAGTTCTACCTCTTGAGAGTTATCGTGCGACAAGCCAGGTGTTGGTGTTTTAGCAACCCAGCCAGTATTTGTTTTTTGCAGTGAATTGCCATCTCCGTCACCACCCAAAGATGTATTGTAAAAAACCCCATAGATATCTATTAACTCGGAGTTACGAAGAATTAATTCCTCTCCTGTATTTTTTAGAGAAAATGCTCCGTCCAAAAGAATTGCTCCAAAATTTTGACCATTTTCAGAAATAAAGACATCGGGTTTGTCAGCTATGATCGCATAATATCCCGATGAAAGCACTGTTCCTCCAGCAAATTCTCTTATGCGACCATTCTTGTCTCCTTCAAAAATACGCCAACCCAATAAATTAACATCGCTACTTCCTGTGTTGTAAATCTCAACCCACTCTCTTCCTGCATCACTACCATCAAGGTTATACATAATTTCAGTAATCTCTATCTGTGCAAAAATACTTACAGGAATAAAAATAAAGATAACAATAACAATAAGTTTCATCTTGATATGGCAATATAAAATACAAACATCTAGATTTTTAATTTCTGCTCCCAATAAAAATTTAGAGTAAATATTATTACTAAAAAGGGTTCTTTAGTTTAACTATACAAGGCTTAGTTCTTTGTTGCTTCATTGGATTAGTCGCTCTAGTGTTTGTTGTTAATAAAACTATTTTTCTATTTTAAGTATTTTTATTAATTCTTCTTCTGGAATTTCTGGAATTTCTGGATTAATTACTTTTGTTTTTTCTACCTCCAAACTATCTTTTTTGTATTTATTGTCTTTGTTTTTATTTTCACCCTTCATAACACTATCAATTACAGAGCGTAGTTCTTCTTTATGTTTTTTTTGATGCACACTTTTTGCGTCCACGCTATTTGTATTTCTTGTTTTTTTATTAAAAACATAAGAAGAAGTTAGCGCTTCTTCTTCTATCGGAATATCTGACTTTGGCGGGGTTTTAGTTTCTGGCTTTAATGGAATTTTAATTTTTGATGTTACCTGCTTTTGTGGTGTATTTTTTTTCACATTAACACCTTCTTTGTGTTTGTTGTCGCTGTCTTTTTTGTTTTTTTCACAAATCTCTTTTTGCTTGTTGTTTCCAGTACCTGTGTTTTTGTACCAGTTATCAATAGTAGTCTCAACAATTGTGCGTTTTTGTGAAAACTGCTCACTAGAATATTTTTTAACTTCCTCAGATGTTTTTTGTGAGGGGGGTTTAATTGGAGGAATAGTAACAGCAGAAAATGGCTCTGATGCAACTCCGTCAATCATAAGTTTCAAATAAATTTGAGCGAAATCAAGATTTACAATATCTTCTACTGTAAACACTGGAGAAAACTCTTTTTCAAGCACTTCTGCATCAAAGGCACCAACACGAAAAGAAACAATCGTTCCAGCATTACCAAATACAGCAGCACGAACTTCTTCTGGCATTTGTTCTATATACTGATGTGCAATAGTGAGAGCAAGTTTATATTTTCGTGCCTCTGATAAAATATCCGCAAAAGACTCATTGGCAAACGACTGAAACTCGTCAACATAAAGATAGAAAGGTGGAGCCTCTTTCATTTCACTGCTTTGCAAGTCTGCACGCGACATAGCAGCTAGATAAAGCTTTGTAATTATCATACTGCCAAGAAGATTTGCATTCCCTTCGCCAATAAGCCCTTTTGATAAGTTTATAATAGCAATTTTTTTATCATCCATTAATTTACGGAAATCAAACGATGATTTTGGTTGACCTATAATATTACGAACGAGAGGGTTTGATGTAAATTGTCCAATTTTGTTTTGAATTGCTGGAGTAGCTTCTTGTGTGTATCTGTCTGTATATTTTGCATATTCATCAACCCAAAAAGATTTTATAGACGGATCAGTTATGTTTTCTACTACTTTTTTTCTGTATTCCTTGTCTGTGTACATACGATTGATACCAAGCATTGTGGCATCTGGGTGTTCAAGGAGTGCTAAGATTGTATTGTTTAATATGTACTCCATTCTTGCCGACCACATATCAGCCCAAATCTTTTTAAATGCACTCATAAGTCCCGCTGCTACTAGATGTCTTTTGTCGTAACCAACATCCTCCATAATGTTGAAAGAAATGGGGTTTTCAGTATCAAACGGAGCAAAATAAAGAACATCTTTTAATCTCTCTTTTGGAACATAGTCAAGAAGCATTTCTGCAGTCATACCATGTGGATCAACAAAAGCCATACCATTGCCATGGTGCATATCCTGAATTGCCATATTCTCTAACAGTGTAGACTTCCCCATACCAGTCTTACCTATAACATACATATGACGAGTGCGATCTTCTTTTTTTATACCAAACGGAGTGCGTTTATTTCTATAATCTGTTTCGGCAAAATATGTTATTTTTCCGTAATTGCTATTATTCATTGTAATTTTAATATATTCGTATTTTTTATTTTAATTTTCTTATATATATTTTATAAAAATTACAAAATATATATAAGAAATATTTAGTAAATAAAAACAGTAATATATTTTTTTTATTTATGCCACAATTTATTCTATTTACCACAAACACTAAACAATCTTGTTTAGTGTTTGTCTTGCTTTAAACACTGCTTTGTGTCGGTGGTTTGGTTTATTTGTTGTTGCCCTGTTACTTCATTTTCACATTGACTGCAGTTTTCACCACTCGATAAATACACAGCGCTAATTATAATAAAACCAGCTACAACAAAAAAAGTATCTTCAAAGGAATTTGGAAACCCCAAAAATGGCATAAGCATTATTGATAATGAAACTATAAAAATAAGTTTTCGTTTTAACATATTATTTAACTATATCATACAATACAAACGCTGTTTAATTTATTGTATACAAAAAATGTATTTTATGTACCAAAGTTTCGTTGTTGTTTTCTAGAAAACAACAACGAAACTAAACTCACAAATAATCTTGTTCTTTTGTGTTGTATATCGCAAAAACACCTTCTCGTAAAAAACAAATTTGTATTAGAGTCAGCAGACCCCCTCAACAACAACAACAAACTCCCCTTTTTGTTTTTCTGGATTAGCCTCAAGTTTTTCTATAAGCTCATTTGGCGTTCCACGCAAAAACTCCTCGTATATTTTTGTTATCTCACGCGCTAATACAATTTTTCTAACATCTGTTTCCCCAAATTCTAGTTGTAGCGAATTAAGGGTTTTCATTATGCGATGCGGTGATTCATAAAAAACAACCGTTCTTTTAGATTCCTTAATTTCTCTAAACAATGTTTTTCTTCCTTTTTTGTGTGGCAGAAATCCTAAAAACAAAAAAGATGATGATGGCACTCCACTTGCAGAAAGTGCTGTAATTACTGCACTTGGACCAGGTATTGGTTCAATTTTTACTACATCGCCTAGTGTTTCTTTTATTTGTCTTATCAAAAAAACTCCTGGATCAGATATTGTTGGTGTTCCAGCATCAGAAACCAATGCGATGTTTTTCCCTTCTTTAAGTAATCCGATAATTTTTTCAATCTTTGAAAAACTACTTTGTGAGTGATAACTAATAGTAGCTTTATTAATATCATACTTTTGAAGTATTTTTTTTGTGACTCTTGTGTCTTCGCACAAAATTACATCCACCTCCTTTAAAACGCGTAATGCTCGCAATGTTATGTCCTCAAGATTTCCAATCGGTGTCGCTACTATATTCAATATGGGCATATTTATTATTGCTTGTTATATATTAAAATACATCTATTAAACAACAACAGAAATAAAATCAAGCTATGGTAAAAAGCTTCAATATAAAAAAAACATAAATGAGTAAAAACATCATTCCCTCCCAATGATATATGACACGAGAAATTCCAGAAATTACAAACAACATCGTTGCAAGTATCATCGCAGGAAATGCAACAGACAAGGTGGTTGCGTCAACAGGTAGCGTTACTGCAATTGCCGGAACACCTACCACCATTAAGGCGTTAAAGGTATTAGAACCAAGTACATTACCTATTGCAAGTTCATATTTTTTTCTCAACACTGCCTTAATCCCAACAATCAATTCTGGAAGCGAGGTACCTAATGCTATAACACTTATGGATATAAGAGTGGTGCTAATTCCCAGCATAAGAGAAATTTCTGTTGCAGACTTGATTGTGTAAGTTGCTCCAATAAATAATGCAATTATAGCTATAAAAAGAAATATATATTCTTTAAATAATATAAATGGACGCATTATTGTGTTAAAAAAGTTTTCTTGCTCTTTTTTATATTGCTCCTCAACCTCGCGTCCATGTGTTTCTATAACAGCTCCCGTATCGCGTTGTAGTACTGAATATATTAAATATATTAAGTAAGCAGACACCAATATAACTCCTTCATAAAAAACGACAACGCCATCATACACTACGCCCAAAAACATAACAGTTGAAATAGCAAGAAGTGGCAAATCTAAATCTATTAAGTTTTTTGTGATAATTAATTTTCTTCCCACAATAGCAGACACCCCCACAACTAATAAAATGTTTGCTATGTTTGAACCAACGGCATTCGCAGTAACAATTTCTGGATTCTCTTGAAAAATTGCGGCAATTCCAGAAGCAAGCTCTGGGAGAGAAGTCCCTATTCCAGCTAAAAGTGCCCCTATAATAAAAGGAGAGAAACCGAGATGAACCCCCACTTTTTCTGCACTACTAAGAAGTCCGTCAGCTCCTTTAACAAGGAGCGTTAATGATATGATAAAAATAATACTCCAAAATAGCATATAATCGTGTTTTTATTTAAAAACAAACCCTAATTTAAATTTAATATACAAAAACTAAGCTTACTGCTCAACTTTTTTCTGAAAAAAATAATCTTTGTCATTCTTTTTTTGTACTTGTGATCCCACGGGGAATCGTCCCACAGTTACTAACTCGCTTCAAAGCAAAGCTTCTCATCTCGTAAGTACTGCTGGACGCGGCTCGGTCATCGACTTCTTCATATATTCAGAAGTCGGCTTTGCGACCTCCGCCGTTCGATTCCCCGTAAAACCTACAAGTACACTGAAAAAAATAATCTTTCATATTCTTTTTTTGTACTTGTGATCCCACGGGGAATCGAACCCCGATTTTCAGGATGAAAACCTGATGTCCTAACCGTTAGACGATGGGACCTTATATAAACTTTTGACATTTCTACACAAATTTTATTCTATAGAAATTTTAAAACACACACACCTCAACAACAATCTGCTACTTAAATACATTACACTATTTTGAAAAACAAAACCACCTTTTATGTTGAATTTCTAATTATTAACTTACCACCACAAGTATGTACGCATCACAACAATGGCTTGACTTGTTTGTTTTTTTGTAGTATATTTATATATAATTTAGTAGGTTATATATATGGTGTATACAACCTATGGTTCTTTAAAAATAAATAAAAGGAGAAAGGAGATGGAACAAGCACTCGGTTTATTAGTCTACCCACTAATTATTGTGGGTATTATAATTGCTTATACGGCACTTGCCGTATTGATAATATGGGTTATTGCCCATACAGAAGAAGTCTTTACTTTTTGCGACGAGGGGACAGGATTTGCCGCAACACGCGGAGATTCTGCGCCAACCTTCAAGATTTCCTTTAAGGGGCATTTCCTCAGATTTAATGAGGAGCTTGGCGTTCAAGAAGTGGTCGCTGAGCGCGACTTGCCAGATGGTGAGGTCGCCCCTAAAATAGGAGGATTTTTAGGTTTACTAGAAAAATACCTTGGTATCTTTTGGGTAGGAATCTACCCATTTAAGAAAAGGTATAAATATACATTCCATTGGTCGGAGTGGGATGCGGGGAAAGTCGGACATGTCCCCCGCAGAAGGGATGACGAAAGTAATTTTTTCTATGTCAAAACCTTCCAATACTCTGTTGAGTTATTAGCAGCAGAGGTAGAAGGAAACATTTCTGCAAATATAGAATTTTCACTTTTTGTGAAGATTATATATCCAGAAATTGCTCTTTTTAGAGTAGAAAACTGGTTTAACCAACTAAGCGACTTTGCGATAAGCAGAGCACGACTCTATGCGGGAAATAGAACATTTAGCGAGCTTCGCAATGAAGCGGGGGGGACTAGGAACAATCAAGCGGGGGTAACTGGGAACATAATGTTCTCAGAGTATATTCTGGGGCTGAACGAGAGAATCTCTGAAAACGAACCCGTAGGCGTAAAAGAGCGCCTGGGTGTTGAAATAATGTCCGCGCAAATGGTCGAAATAGACCTAGCGGGAACACCCGAGGAAATATCGCGTGCACACAAAGCCACTACTGAGCTCTATATACAAGAGCAAATAGGTAATGGTATCCGCGCCATAGGCAAGGCAAATGCCGATGCAATCGCCGCAGAGGGCAAGGCTATTGCCGAACTAGGTGCAGTAGGAGTGCATCTTCGCCGCCAGCAGGCAATTGAAAAATCTGGTTCACAAGGGAACACCATTGTTTTCTCCGACGACGGAGAAAACAATGGGTTAACTCCATCTAAGATAGCGGGGTTAATAACAAACCCGCTCACAAGAAGAGGTGGAGACAATGGAAATTCTTAATATTTTACTTATCTTGCTTGCTATTCCTGTGGCAATAATGTTGTTTATTGCCATATTGCTGGTGTTGAGGTTGTTCGGCGGTGTAGGTTGGTTAGTGTTGGTTATAGTAGTTGTTCTTATTCTCTTGTTTCTTGCAGTAAGAAACATTGAGTATGAGCAATTTAAAAAGTCTGTAATTGAGCCAACCAAATCGTTTTTGAAGATTGGCGAGAAAAAAGAAATTTCTTTCAAAAAACCTCCTCCTGTTGAAGAGCGATGGGATTATATATTTCCCATCAAGGCAGGAGACAATTGGGTGAGATTCAATCTCCCCAAAACTCCGAGGCGCTACTACTTCCGTTGCGAATGTAGCGGAAGTGGTAGTGTTAGGACCGAGCACTTTGGGCCATTTGTTTGCGGCCCAGGGGTAATGGAACAGACTGTCGCCCATACAGGGTGGCTAGAGTTTAAATCAAACACACCAGAACCAATAATGGTTTTGGTGAAGGTGCGATATATGAGATAAGAGGATGTATCGCACAAACCCCAACATTAATTTGTTGGGGTTTTTTTATTATAAATAATAAATCTGAAAGCTTACAGGATCTAGAAGCAATTGGTTTTTAAAATAAACACTCTTATAAACCGACAATTCTGGATTGCTTCGTGCCTCGCAATGACAGATAAATGCTAGTGGTGACAGATGAAATGTTCGCAATGACAACTAACAATCCGCATACCGTCTTTGCGAGGAATGTTGTTGTTTGTCTTTGCGAGAAGCAGAATGAAATGGAGCGACGAAGCAAATAGTACGAAACCTTAAACACGAAACGACAATTCTGGATTGCTTCGTGCCTCGCAATGACAGATAAATGCTAGTGGTGACAGATGAAATGTTCGCAATGACAATACAAAGCCCACAATTACAAACAGTTGTTCATAGTGATAAATAACTATCCGCAATGACAGATGGTGTTCGCTTTTACAATCCAGTGGTAATACTCCGTCTTTGCGAGGAGTGTAGTGGTAGCGAAAAGACAAAGCAAATAGTATGAGGCTTAAAAAAGGTAATTTCAAAACACAAAAAACACTCCGCAAGAAGTGTTTTTTGTGTTTATTTGCCTTGAACTTAGCAAAGTGGAATTTTATCAATGATAGAGCTTGGCAATGAAAGAGTTCTTGCTATCATACACATAATTGCATATGCAGAAGTCATTATAAATAACCCAATAATCCCCCAAAGCATATGTTTTTGACCTGTACTCCTCGCCTCTTCGTTGTCAGCTCCTCTTATAAAATTAATCAATCCCCAAATAAAAAATACAAGAGCAACTCCAAAAAGAAGTAAAACAATTGGAGTTATTATGTTAACAACAATATTACCAACCAAAATATCAAGACTTGTCATTTATATTAGTGACTAAGGAAGAAGTGGAACCTGTGCTCCGCCACCACCTACACCGAATGTGCTTTGAAGCACAGCTACTAACCCCCAAACAGATACTATTGCAAAAATTGCAATTATACCGTAGATTATCATATTGCGTGCGCCCTTTTGTGACTCTTCATCGCCTGCTGACATTATGTATTTCGCAACACCAACGATAAAATAAATAATGGCTAGAACAATCAAGACAGGAACTACCGCGTTAAGAAGATCTCTCACAACCCCCAAAATACTACCAAGTGTGGTTTGTGCAAAAGCAACCACAGGAAGTGCAAAAGCAATTCCAATAAATGTAATTTTTTTCATTGTATTTCTTTTATTATTAATAATTATTAAAACCCAAACTATGCCCAACTAATGACACTACATTAATAATAATAATAAACAGAATTTTATGCAACTCTTTTATGTGGATATTAAAAACACATAAATCTGTTTTTAATATTTATATTTTTACTCTGATGTAATTATTTTATTTACCAGTATTGTTTTACTCAAGCTATATCCAAATGCTTCCTCCTGACGGTGGTGGTGATACTGGAGTACTTGTGCCAAAAATAGTATTTTGTAGTACCTCCACTAATCCCCAAACAGATACTATTGCAAAAATTGCAATTATACCGTAGATTATCATATTTATCCCCTCTTTTCTTTTCGCTTCATCTCCACCATGAAGTATATACTTGGCGACGCCCCAGATAAAAAATACGATGGAAAGCGATACAAGCAGCATTACGAGTGGATGTATAACCTCTAGCATTAGCGTGTGTACAATATCTCTAAATGTAGCTGTGCTGGCAAACACTAACACAGGGAACAATAGACCTAAACACAACAGACCTGTTAAAGTTTTATTTTTTTTTAAAGAATCAATCATTTTAATATTATATAACACAGAAAAATTAATTTAATAATAAACAAACAAGGCAAACATTTTTAACTACAGAAAACCAATTTACAATTCTCCAATTGTAGCACCTATTGCATCTGCAATAACTGATGCGGCAAGCAATATTGCTGTACCAATAACAGCCGCAAGGAGTGCTTGTTTTGCTTTTTTAAGTTTTTCATCATTCCCCCCTGCTGTAACAAATAAAAAGCCTGCATATATAATAAATAGTGCAGCAATAGGTATTCCTATGGTAACAACAATATTTAAAATAGCAGCAACAAGTTCTCCGAACGTATTAAACCCTATTGGGTTTTGTAAGCCATCACCGCCAGCAGTACCACCGACTGCAACAACCCCTATTGGTATTAAATAAATAAAACCTACTATTACTGCTAGCTTGTTTTTTTTAAAAAATTTCATAAATTTTAACTATTAATTTTAACTATTAACAAGCTCTTCAATTCTGCTCCTCATTTCTTCTAATTTTAATTTCTGATAATACAAAAAAACGATAATGATACATTTTAAGACTTTTTACAATACAAGAAGTTGAATTTTGGTAAAAAGGAAAAAATTAAATACAAAAAAGAATGTGATTAAATTACTTGTTATTAACTCCCCAGATATGGGCTTGGGTCAAAATGCGCTGGATCAACCAACGAACTTACTATCAATTCTACTACAAGCCACGCTGAAAGTGCAACAATAAAACCCCAGAGAACATATGAAAACACTTGCTTAGCTTTTGCTACTTGTTGCTCATTATCTCGTGCGGTCATCATCATGACACCAGCAATTGCAAACGCTACCGCAGCAAGTGGTGCAGCGACATTAAAAATAAGAAAATTAATAAGCTCTTGTGCAAGCACTACTAGAAAATTAAAATCACACCTTGGTTGTGTTGCTCCTCCACAAGGAACAATACCAGCCGCAAAAACAGCAACTGGAGCAATAAGCAAATATATAAACAAAACAACATTTATTTTCTTTATGTAGCTAATTATTTCTTTAAATACCATAACTTAAAACAATTACTATCTGTTAATTAATCTATCAAGTTGCTTTTGTGCAAAAGAAATAGCGTCGCTTATTTGCCTCCTACCAGAAGTCACATCCTCAATCATCGCCTGAAATATTACTTCTGTTTTTACTGGATTAGGATCAATCCACGATTTACTTATAAGTGCAGATTTATAAAAAATAGTTCTGTTTGCATCTTCTTGATGGTTTACCAAAAACTCTCTTTGTGCGGGAGCAACATTTAAACCGTCAGTTAATTCAACTATTAGTTTTGAACTTGCAATTCTTTTTATTACTTCAAAAGAAAGTGCTATGTTGTGGGAATTTCTTAATATTGAAAGACCTTGTACGGTTCCATATGTAGCTTTGGTATTACTATCTCTCACTTGAGGAAATAATGCTGTGTCAAAATTAAGATGTGGGTTGCGCTTCCTTAATCCTTGAACTTCGCTTGCAAAACCAAAATAAACACCAAGGTCTCCAACTGCAAACATATTATCTGCGTTACTAAGCGACCTATTCCATGAATATGTTACTTTTCTTGGGTTTGAAAACTCTGTATAAAACTGTAGGGCAGACTCTGCTGGATTAATACTTAGATTTTTTATATTCCTGCCGAGCACAGATTCAAGCACAAAATTATTTTCGTATTGAGTAATTATTATTATTTGATCCCCTGCCTGAATAAACATAGCTGTAAGAACTTCTTTAGCGTGAGGTATGTTGCTATATTCACCAAGGGCAACAGCACTTTTTAATATATCAACGCCATGGCTTTTTTTTGTAATTTTACTTGCAATACCAAAAAATTCATCCCAATATTTCGGCGGGTTTACAATGCCGGCAGATGTAAATAAGTCTCTATTCCAATACATAACCAACGGGTCTACCACAAAAGGTAATGCCAGAACACCTTTATTCATCAAATATATTTCACCCCCCTCAATAAATGTATTTTTAAAATCACGAGCTGGTATTAACTCATGAGACAAAACAAAGACTTTGTCTAAATACCTAAGAACAAGATTTTGAGGGAGTAAAATTATGTCTGGTCCCTCATTTACAGCAAGAGCCTCAATCAATTCACGATCAAAACTACCTCTTTCGTGTTCAATGTATGTAACTTTTAAGTTTTTATCATTTATAAATTCTTTTGAAATCAACTCTACCATATCTCGCGATGGCAGTGTTCCCCATATTACGACTTCCCCAGTCAGTGTTTCTTTCTTGTCTTTTGGTTGACCAAACGCCCCTGAAAAAACCAGTAGTCCAAATATGGCAAAAAATATAAAAACCGCTATAAGAACTATTTGAAATGTGCTTGCTGATTTCATTTTGTTTTTTAAAAATCCTAAATTATTTTAGTTTTTTATTATACTTATTGTGCTGTAGTGTTTATTCATTTTTAACAAGGAACCCATAATGATTAATTCCTGCGTCTATTTTTTTATCAAAAGAAAAGCCTTCTTTTTCAAATAAAGCCTGTGCTTCTTTTCCCGAAATAACAGATCCTTGCTCTGGGCCAAGCCCCCCAAAAGAATCTGTCCAGTCTACCACAAGAACAAACCCTCTATGTTTCAGTGTTCTTTTAACCTCCTTTATTAGATTATTTTTATTTTCTGCCTGAAAAAGAACATTTGCAACCACAGCAAAATCAACACTGTGGCCAGCAATCTTTGATGCACCAGTTCTTTCAATGTCACCCCAAATAACTTCAATATTTGAAAGACCTTCACTTACTGAAAGACTCTTAATATGTGTAATTAATTCTTTTTGTATCTCTATGGCGTAAATCTTTCCATTGTTTTCTAATTTTTTGGCGATAGCTATTGTGTAAGCACCAGACCCTGCACCAAAATCTGCCGCAACCTTAACTGAACTCCAATCATTCCCTATTTGATTTATAATTTTTTCTGGGTTAGAAAACATAATTTTAAAATACTATCAATT
>CAYRGE010000004.1:21885-26176 GCA_964423985.1 uncultured Candidatus Saccharibacteria bacterium
ATTAATTATACATTAAAAAACAAGAAGTGAGGCAACGCTATCACCGGGCCTAATCTTCATCATTCGTACTCCTTGTGTTTGTCTACCAAGTTTTGGAACACCTTTAATATCAACACGAATAACCTGACTCTTTTTTGATATTACCACAAACTCATCGGTCTCTTCTGTAACAACAGTTGCTGCTATTAAATTACCTGTTTTTTGTGTTGTTTTTATAGTTTTTACACCACTGCCTCCTCGTTTCTGTGTTTTATACTCTGAAGCATCGGTCTTTTTACCATAACCACAACTAGATATTACAACAAATTGAGGAGTTTTATGCTCTTTGCAAATCACGCCTGCTCCCACGATTGTGTCATCTGTGGGAATCCTCATAACGCGAACACCTCCCGCTCCTCTACCCATTCTTCTTACGTCGCTTTCTTTAAACCTTATTGCTTGCCCTTTTGCTGTCGCAAGTATTATATCGTCTTCTTTTTCAACAAAACGAGCAGCTAAAAGTTCATCACCCGCAGATAATTTAATTGCAATAAGTCCATTTCTTCTAACATCTCTAAGATTTTTTGCGGCAACTTTTTTACCAACACCCTTTTTTGTAACCATAAACAAAGACAGTCCTTCTTGTTTTTTAATTTCTTTTGGCATTGCAAGGATAGAAGTAACTTTTTCATTGGCAGCAAGTGATATAAAATTCATTATAGACTTTCCTCTTGTTGCTCGTCCACCTTCTGGTATATCATACATTTTTATTTGATAAACCTTGCCTTTATCTGTAAAGAACAATAGGTCGCTATGTGTCGTTGCTGTTAGGAAATGACTTATAAAATCTTCCTCTTTAGTGTTTATGTCTACGACACCAACACCCCCTCTTTTTTGTTTTTTATACTCGTCAGGGTTTGTTCGTTTTATGTAACCACCACTTGTAAACACAAGAACAGAATCTTCGTTTGGAATCATATCCTCAATTGAAATTGACCCAACTACATGTTTTACTACTTTTGTGCGGCGATCGTCGCCATATTTTTCTCTAATTTCCACTAACTCGGACTTAACAACGGCAAGTATTTTTTTAGGACTTGCAAGAAGTTCTTTAAGAGATTTTATTAATGCTATTTTTTCCTTCAACTCCTCTTCTATTGCTTTTCGTTCAAGCCCAGCAAGTTTTTGTAGTCGCATCTCAAGGATTGCAACAGCTTGTCGCTCTGAAAATTTAAACTCCTTAATCAAGTTTACACGAGCAGAAGGTGTGTCCTTTGATCCTTTTATAATTTTTATTACTTGATCTATGTGGTCAAGCGCTCTCTTTAATCCTTCTAGAATATGAGCTCGGTCTTCTGCTTTTTTTAGGTCGTACTTCGCACGCCTAATCACAACAACTTTCCTATGTGTAATAAACTCCGCCAAAAGAGATTTTAGAGAAAGGGTTTGTGGAATACCATCTAGAAGAGCTACTATATTAAAATGAAATGTTGTTTCAAGGTCTGTGTGTTTGTATATAAAATTAAGTACTTTTTGGGGATATGCCCCATTTTTAAGGTCAATAACTATTCTAGTATCTCTGGTAGATTCATCTCTTAATGTTTTAATCCCATCAATCTTTTTTTCGTGCACCAAATCAGCAATCTTCATAACAAGATTT
Source organism: uncultured Candidatus Saccharibacteria bacterium (assembly GCA_964423985.1). GTDB lineage: Bacteria > Patescibacteriota > Minisyncoccia > Phycocordibacterales > CAYRGE01 > CAYRGE01. The sequence goes on from CAYRGE010000004.1 coordinate 23,525, forward strand.
GCCTTGTTTACGCGATACGGAATAGAAGTTATTACAATCTGGTGCCTTGTTTTACCTTCAATAATCTCAGCTTCGCCACGCGTTACAACTCCCCCACGACCAGATGCATAAGCTTGACGCAAATCGCTTTCACCAAAAACAATTCCATAAGTGGGAAAATCTGGACCTTTGACAAATTTCAAAAGATCATCCGTTCTCGCATCTTCATTGTCAACTAAATAAACACACGCATCAATAATTTCTCGTAAATTATGTGGTGGAATATTTGTTGCCATACCTACAGCAATCCCAAGTGTTCCGTTCAAAAGAAGACTAGGCACTGCAGATGGGAACACAACTGGTTCCAATCGTGTTTCATCATAGTTTGGACGCCAATCAACAGTATCTTTTTCAAGGTCTCGCAAAATTTCAGACGATAAGCGAGACATTTTTGCCTCTGTGTATCTCATTGCTGCAGCGGCATCTCCATCAGTAGAACCAAAGTTTCCCTGCCCCATCACGAGTGGATATCTATATGAAAAAGGTTGTGCCATTTTAACCATTGCTTCATAGACAGATGAATCTCCGTGGGGGTGATATTTACCAAGAACATCTCCGACAACAGCCGCAGATTTTCTGAATTTAGACGAGGCGGTTAAACCCATACCGTACATAGAGTAAAGAATCCTTCTTTGTACAGGCTTTAATCCATCGCGAGCATCGGGTAGTGCACGAGAAGTTATAACAGACATCGCATAATCAAGATAGGAGTCTTCCATTTCGGAAGTAATATCTATTGGAATTATACGCTCTTCTATCTTTTTTTCTTCAGAATTTTTTCCTTTCATTATTTATTAAGAATATCATAAAAATGCACTCAAATAAAGGTTCCTTTAATCTTTGTTAATTATTTAACTCGGGAATAAAAGATTTTTATACTAATTATTGTATACAAACAGTTTATTTGCATACAATAAAATACTCTATCCTGTTTTATTGCATCATTGGTTTTATTGCGATTTTAATACCACAATACTGCCATTCCTGCTCATTAGGTCTTTTTTCTTTATCGTTAGTTTATCTAATTCCTCTAATTCACCAACACCTTCCTTCAAAAAAGCATCAATTAGTTCTTTTTTATTATCTCCTTCATAGTCCATTGGTATAATAACATTAGGCTCTAGTGTAACAGCAACTTTATTGTAGGCATCTGATGGTTCTAGTACATCTCCACCTCCAATTGGTGTAAATAAAATTTCAACACCACGAAGCTTACCTTTTATCTCGCTTGTTAATGCGCTTGATTTTCCAAGTGAACCCAAAAAACAAATTTGTATATTTTCAAATAATATTGTATATACGGTATTTATTTTCTTTTCTCCCTCATAAAAAACCTCTGTTGAATACCCCTTTATGAATACCCCTTTTATCTCATATTCGCCAGGTCCAGATATTACAACTGGGTTTTTCCCTCCGTTTTTTAAGTTTTCCACACCATTAAAATCTTTATGGTTTAAACTTACAATACCAATGTCTGCACCAAAACGTGTTGTTTTCAATTCTGAATTCTTGCTGATTGGGTTTAAGGCAATAACCGTATCCCCAACCTGTATCTTAAAAAACTCTTTCCCAAAATAAGTAATAATCATAGTACTTTATATATTAACAGATTTTTAGATTAAATAAAAATTACACATTTCATTGTTTTTACTATGCGACACTTAGTCTGTTTTTTATTTCAAACAAATTAAGTACGGATTTGTTTTTTAATTGGTGCTTAGAAATTCTTTTATGTACTTCCATGTTTTTTTGTGTAAATAAATATTGTTATGCCCCGCACCTTCTATTTCAATAAAATCTTTATTTGCTTTTTGAGCACCCATAAAAAATGCTTTTCCAAGTCTTATTGGAATAATATTATCTTCTGTACCATGTATAACCCTCAACTTACCTTCAAAATCTTTAATCAGTGGTATGTTTTTATAATTCTCTTTTGAAAATTTAGCAACAATAGATATGGGGAAAAAGAAAAATTTTGCCTGTGCAACATTTTCCAAGCTATCAAATGGTGAAATAAAAAGTGCTTTGTCTGGTGGAAAAAGTGATATATGATAACTCGCGGGACCTGTTCCAATACTCTCTGCAAATAACATTGTTTTTATATATTTTTTTTCTTCAAGAAATTCCACCACATTGCGAACATCAGACAAAATTGCTTTTTTAGAAGGCTTCTTTTCACAGCCAGCATATCCTGTATACTCCACAAAAAGATATGAATATCCTGCTAACCCAAACGCTGACCTAAGAAATGCTCTATCACAAGCAGAGCCTGCATTACCTCCATACACAACAATAATCTTATTTGAGTTGTGTTTATAATACGCCCTTGTTCTGTTTATGTTTATTTTTTCACTTTCAGTAAAGGCTTTACAGTCAAAAAAATCTGTCTTTGTTGGGTGATTGGGGTGATAGATCATATTTCTATGACCAAAAAACAGCAACATACCAAAACCAAGATAAGCAAGAACAATAATTCGTATTATTTTCTTAATTAACACAACAGTCATTATGTTAATTCTATTAAATTTCATAAATTTTACCAAGATATTGTCCAATACAAAAACGCCTTCGTGGCGTTTTTTGTATTGTGTTTTGTTTTTATCTCTGCAAATA
>CAYRGE010000005.1:0-12261 GCA_964423985.1 uncultured Candidatus Saccharibacteria bacterium
CGCCTCAGGCGGAGGGTGGCGTTGCCCTCACTTCTTCCGAAGTATCTGTTTGTGACCCTACGGGGAATCGAACCCCGATTTCATGGATGAGAACCATGTGTCCTAGCCGTTAGACGATAGGGCCTTTTGTGCTTGCGTTGTGCTTTATTTATATTTCCATGCTTGTTCTTGCCTCACAAGAATATCCTTCCGTTTTTGAGAATAATCCATTATTTCCTGTACAGTATTTTCCATACGCACTCCTTGTGATCCTTTTACCAAAACAACATCTCCCTTGCTTATAATACTTTTTAGATATCTTCCAGCTGTTTTTGAGTCACTAAATTGAACTATTGCATCTTTACTTAGTTTTGCAGAAAGAGCTCCTTCTGCAAAACAACGAGCACGTTGACCAACTGAAATTAACATACAACACACTCCCCCTGCTATTTTCCCAATTTTTTTATGCTCTTCTGTGGTGTGCTCACCCAGCTCAAGCATATCACCAAGCACGGCAATTCGTCTACCTTTTGTCTTTATGTCAGCCAGTGTATCTAGTGCAGCCGCTACTGCGACAGGAGACGAATTATAAGAATCGTCAATTATTGTGCTATCGTGCAATCCCTTAATTAGTCTCATTCTACCCTTAGTCGGCTTGTGGTTCTCAATTGCTTCAACCATATCAATCATATTTATTTTCAAAAACGAACCTACTGCAAGAGCAGCTAGTATATTGTGTACACGATGCTCTCCAACAACACTGTTTAATGTTGCGGGTATTGTGTTTTGCTCATGCTCAATCTTGAAAAAAATACCTGCGGGTGTTCCATCTTTTTTATATTTTATTTGCGTATGCACACCACGCATTCTAGCATCTTTTCCAAATCCATATGTTGTAATTTTAGATTTTGTTTTTTGACTAAGTGTGCAAACCTTCTCATCATCGCTATTTAACACCAGTAGTCCGTCTTTTTTTAGTGCTTTGACAAGATGCACTTCCTCTTTTAAAACATCCTTTGTGGATGCAAAAAATTCAATATGAGCTGGTATATCTCCTATTCTTGTTACAACAACGATGTCAGGTTTTAACCATTTTGAAAGCGACTTCATATCACCCGGACGGTCTGTTCCAACCTCCAAAACAAGCCATTTTGGATAATGGTTTTTTAAGAATATAAGAGAAAATCCCTCAAAAATATTTTTAATCCATATTAGTGAATTTGACCACCCTGTAGAAACTCCGAGAATTGTTAGTGGCACACCAAACTCACTATTGTAGCTTTTTTGACTTTTTCTAACAAAAAAATCCGTATTTACTATGTCGAAAATTGCATCTTTTGTTCCAGTCTTGCCAACACTTCCAGAAACTGCAATTATTTTAGGTTTGTACTTAAAAAGAACTAGCCTTGCTTGCATTGTTAGAGTGTAAACAATAATTTTTTTTAATATATTCTTTATCATTATTGTGAAAATAAAATATTATTTATATTATATGTAACAAAAAAAATATCACCTTTATTTTTATAAATTAAAAAGCTTTATTATTCCAAGAAAAAACTACCTATCTGGTGGAATATCGTAATAATTTATTAGAAATTTGGTAATATCCATAAAAGGGTGTGTTAATGTTTGAGACGCATATCTTACTTTTTTGGGGTCTATTGCAAACAAAAGAACTATAAACTCTGGGTCGTATGCTGGGAAATATCCAAAAAATGTGTGCATATGTCTATGTTTATAATAACCCGCTTCATCTGTTTTGGCTATTTGTGCAGTACCTGTTTTTGCTGCTACGCTATAATTTGGTAGCTTAACTGCCCCATATAACAATGCCTCGTCTACCACATTAACCAGCATTCGCGTAACTTCCTCTGATGTCTCAGGTGAAAATACACGCTCAGGCGGGAGAGGGCTAATTGTATGTATATTCCCCTTGCCGTAATCAATAGCACGAACAATGTGTGGAGTAACCAACAAGCCACCATTCCCCAGAGATGCTAACGCTCGTATAGTGGCGATTGGTGTCATTGCTATTCCTTGACCAAATGAAGCGGTGGCATACTCAATTTCATGTTTACTATTTAAATTTGAAATAAGTCCATGAACCTCGTTTGGTAAATCAATTCCCGTCTCTTCGCCAATGCCAAAAGACAAAAAATAGTCTTTAAATTTTTCTTTTCCGAGTTGTTGCATTATAAACACCGAACCAGTATTTAATGACTTGTTGATAGCCTCTTGCATTGTTACAACACCGTGTGCCCTTCCATCGTGATTTCCTACTCTTCTGTTATTTAAAACTATGGTACCTGTATCATTAAAAGTAGTAGAAGAGTCAATCACCCCAGCATCAAGCCCAGCTGCTATGGTAAGTGCCTTAATTATAGAACCCATCTCATACACACTTCCTACTATTGGGTTTGAAAACAACGAAGCATCTGACACTAAATTAAAAGTATTTGGATTAAATGATGGAACATAAGCTATTGCATATATTGCTCCAGTTTTAGGATCCATTATCACACCACCAACAGCATCTGCGTCCCAGTCAGTTTTTATATTATCGATTGCACTCTCTAGAAAACCCTGAACTCTCGGCTCAATGTGTGTAATTATATCTCCCTCTCTCTCGTTTGATGCAACTAGTATTGTTGAAATATTAGTAAAGATTTCAGCAAAAAAATTCACTCTTGGTTTTGGGTCGCCTCGCTCTAAAATATGATTATAGTGTTGCTCTAATCCATAACGACCAGTAACAATGTCTTGTTTATAACCCACAAAACCAAGAGTTTGTGCCGAGGTTGTTCCCATAGGATAATAACGCCACCTATCTCTTGAAACAACAACTCCTTTTATTTTCATATTGCGAACCAATTTCCCTGTGTTCTTTTCTACGCGACTTAATAACACCTCATACGGATCATCTTTTTTGTTTGCTTTTTCAAAGAAATCCTCTCTATTTATTTCTACAGCCATACTAAGTTTCTTAAAAACTTTTTCTGGGTTTTCTATTATGCTAGGATTTATAGCAATAACAACACCAGACCTAACCCTTGCTGCAGAAAAGGTTTGGTTGTTTATATCAGTAAAAAAAATACTGCCCCTGTCAAATAAGCCAGTCACGGGTGCTATGTACTGACTCTCTGCTTGTTCACGGTATTTTTCACCATCTACAACTTGTACAAAAAACAAAGTTACAATTAAAACAACAGCAGATAGCGAAACTCCTCCATAAAAAAACCATATCCGTGATCGCGAGATAGCAGTATATTTCATTATTGATTTCTAGTATATGCCTTACTAATTGTTGCTCTTTTTGCAAAAACAACCGTTTCAGGTTTTTCAAATCCACTCTCTTTGGCAAAAGATAGGTTTATATTATTGCTCAAACCAAGATATGTAGTCTCTAGTTCTCCTGCCTCAAAGCGAGCTTCTACCAATGACTGTACAAGGTGCTTTCTTTCCGAAGTATATACTATGCTACTTACCACAAAAAAAACATATAAAAAGACAAGTAAAATAATCAAGGCTATTGAACCGAAAAATATTTTTTGCTCTATCGGGTTCATATTTTTTATGTGTTTTCTTGAATTATTCATATTGTTGTTTTTTCAAAAACGCTATTTTAATAATTTATTTCTTAATAATTATTCTCAATTTTGCACTTCGTGCTTTCCTGTTTATTAAAACTTCTTCTCTTTTTGATATAATCGGGCGTTTATTTATAAAATCTGCCTCACCAAGTAAAACTTTTTCTCTAAAAAATCGTTTTACAATCCTGTCTTCAATACTATGAAAAGTAATTACCGCTATGCGTCCGTTGGGAGACAACAAATCAAAGCCCTTTGACAGACCTTCTTGTAATGCATTTGTTTCATCATTTACAGCTATTCTTAAGGCTTGAAATGTTTTAGTAGCTGGGTGTGTTTTTTTATATCTATACCATTTTGGTGTTGACTGTTCTATTATTTCAACTAACTGTTTTGTTCTTTTTATTGTTGTGTCTTGCCTAACACTCACAATTTTTGAAGCAATTTTTCTTGAATGTTTTTCTTCGCCAAACCCATATAAAATATCTGCAATAGTTTCCTCCGACCAGTTATTAAGAATTTCTGTCGCAGTAAGAACTCCTTCTTTATCAGAATCACCAAATGTCATAATAAGTGGCTCGTCTGCTAAAAAAGAAAATCCCTTTTTAGATGTTTTTATGTGAAAATTTCTCATACCAAGGTCAAGTATGATTTTATCTACGAAATTAAGTTTTAATTTTTGTAAAACAATATCCATATTTTTAAAATTCTCCTCTACCAGCTCAACACGACATACACATCCTGATAAAACTTTCTTTGTGTGTTGTAGTGCTGTTTTATCTAAGTCCACACCAACTAGAGTGCCGTTTTCTCCAATTTGTCTACACAAAAACTTGCTGTGTCCACCTTCTCCAATAGTCCCATCTAAAACAACCTCGCCCTCGCCAATGCTTAACCCTTTTATAACTTCTTGTAAAAGAACAGGAATATGATTTGTCATATATGTAAATTAAACGGCACCAATATCTCCAAGTTTTTCTGCTAGAGTATCGGCTTGTTTTTCAATCTTTCCTCTATATGTACGCCATTTCTTTTCGTCCCAAATTTCAATACGATCATACATTCCCACAATCGCAACACTTGTATTCAATCCTGCAAACATTTTTAAAAAGTCAGGTATAAGAACTCGCCCAATGGAATCAACTTCAGTTGCAACTGCTCCACCTAGAATAAACCTAGAAAAACTTCTGCCGTCAGCTTGCCCCATTGGTATTTTCTCAATCTTAGACAAAACTTTATTCCACTGCTTAACAGAATAAATAAACAAACAGTCATCTAATCCGTTTGTAATAAACACCTTTTTACCAATTTCTTTACGAAACTTTGCAGGCAAAGAAATTCGTCTTTTAGTGTCAAGTGTATGTATGTGTTCACCAATAAGCATATTGTGTTCTTCGCAAAAAGCTTTTAAGTGTATTATGAAGTACACCTATTTGATACCACTTCACCCCACTTGTCTTATATTATATAGCACTACTAACCACTTTACAAAGACACTTATCCACAATGGACCACTTGATGATAATAATAATGAACACTGGGTTTCTTCGTCGTTCCATTTCATTACACTTCTCGCAATAACGAGGGATGAACGGTTGCTTGTCAAAGCGAACGGTTATTTGTAATCACTATCCTCTATCTGTCGTTGCGAGGGACGAAGCAATCCAGAGTTGTCGTTTCGGATTTAAGGTTTCATGCTATTTGCTTCGTCGTTCCGCTACCGCTACACTTCTCGCAAAGACGAGGAACGATATGATCCGACCCCAAAAAAAGTGGACAGCTTTATTGCGAAAAAACTCTGATTTAGAGCGAGACAAGAATAAGATAATTTTAGTTTGGGGCACATGGTGATAACAAGCATTTTTATTATTGTCGCAACGCAAACTTCAATATTTTAGAAATAATTTTGCCGTTAGTAACTATGTAATAAAAAAACCCGTAAATACGGGGTTTTTATTACATATTGTTTTTTGTTCTAATTATTTTTAAGAAATTGGACGCATTGTTGGGAATAATATAACTTCTTTTATATTTTCTGAATCTGTAAAAAACATTGCCAACCTATCAATACCAATACCTACACCCCCAATTGGTGGCATACCATACTCCATTGCTTCAAGGAATTCTCTATCACTTTCTTGTGCCTCCTTGTCTCCTTTTTTCTTGTTTTTTTCTTGGTTTTCAAATCTCTTCATTTGCTCTATTGGGTCATTTAACTCCGAAAACGCTTTTACTATTTCTATTCCACCAGCAACAAATTGAAACGCGTCAACAAGTTGGTCGTTATTTCTTGATTGTTTTGCAAGAGGCAACATATTTATTGGATAATCCGTGATAAATGTCGGTTGTATAATTTTTGGTCTACATACTTTTTTATAAATACTATCCATTATTTTTTCCCTAGAATCACCAACCGAAACCTCTACGGCAAGCCGATGTGCATAAAGTGTAAATTCTTCAACAGTCGCACTTTCTGGATTTACAATAAGAGCCTCTTGTTTAAGTAATTCAATAAATGAAACCCTGTTAAATCTTTTTAAAAAATCAATTTTTACGCCCTTATACTCAGTTTTTGTTTTACCAAACAACTTATTAACAAGTGTTTTTATCATCTTTTCTGTAAATATCATTTGTTTTGATGCATCACTATAGCTTTCATAAAATTCAAGCATTGTAAATTCTGGATTATGTGTTGCATCAATTCCTTCGTTTCTAAAATTCCTTCCTATTTCATAGACCTTTTCAAAGCCACCAACAATGAGTCGTTTTAAATAAAGCTCTGGAGATATTCGTAGGCATAAATCCAAGTCCAGTGAGTTGTGATGTGTTGTAAATGGTTCTGCACTTGCCCCTCCTGCTTTTTGTTGAAGCATTGGCGTTTCAACTTCAAGATAATCAGAACCATCTAAAATTTTTCTCATCTCTGATACCATTTTTGAACGAACAACAAAACGGTCTTTTACTTCTTTAGACATCAACACATCAAGATAGCGCTTGCGAAAACGCTCTTCTTTATCCTGTAGCCCGTGCCACTTATCTGGTAATGGCCTTAAGCTTTTTGAAAGCATTAACCACTTTTTTACAAGCATTGTTTCTTCTTTTCTTTTTGTGGTAAAAAATACCCCTTTACATTCTATAAAATCACCGATATCAACTAAATCCCTGAACCGAGAAAACAAAATATCGCTCATCTCTTCTTTTTTTAAAAGCACCTGTATTTTCCCTGTACCGTCATATAAATCAACAAATACAATGGCACCTTGTCCGCGTATTGCCATAATGCGACCAGCAATAGTTGTGTCGCTTTTTTTGTTTGAAAATTTCTTAAAAGAACCAGTTACTTCTTTTATTGCATTGGTGCGTGCACTAGAAATTGGATAGGGATTAATTCCTTCTTTCTTTATTGCGTCTAGTTTTTTTATTCGTTCGCTTTGTATTTCTTCAATTGAAGCCATGATAATTTTATTATTTTAAAAAATAAACACCACTTCTTTGGGTTATAATTCTATTTGATATCAATAATCTCACACTTAACCTCCCCTGTTGGAATTTTACAAACAATCACTGCGTTTTTTGTTTTTCCTATTAATGCTTCACCGATTGGTGATTTATATGAAATCTTACTCTCTGCTATATTTGATTCTTCTGCCCCAACAAGAGTATATGTCTGTTTTGTTTTCTTGTCTGACCTCTTAATTGTAACAACCGAACCGACTGCCACTATTCCCTTTTTTGTGATTGGAACAAGTTCTGCTTTTTGGAACAATGATTCTATTTGTTTTATCCTGTCTTCTGTCTCCGCTTGGTCTTGTCTTGCCTCTTGATATTCTGCATTTTCAGATAAATCACCAAGTGATTTTGCAAACTCAAGACTTTCTGCAATTTCTTTGCGACGCGCATCTTTAAGGTGCGTAAGTTCTTTTTTAAGTTCTTTGAATTTCTCCTTACTTAAATATTCTTTATTGTCAGTCATATGTTTACATAAATTACTTTGTTGCTATTAAAGGGTTAATTTTTACACTTAATTATTTATTCTAAAATTATCTTAAAATAATGTATAGCTATTATTGCACAAAAAAGACTATTCAAAAAGCCTTGTGCTGTTGCGAGGAGTGATAACGACGAAGCAATCCAGTACGAAACTTTAATTCCGAAACAACAACTATGGATTGCTTCGTACCTCGCAATGACAAATAATATCCGTAATGACAATCCCAACGGTTAGTCCACTTGCGGTGTTGGTGTACAAAAACAACAGATTGACGGCTCATCTTTTATAGTGTATGTTTTAATGTAGATTGTAATGGTGGTTTTTACGCAATATGTGGTAAAAGCTGTGTTTTATTTTATTTTAATAAAAAGGTGTTGAAATGAAAAAGAAAAACTCTGCAGGAAACACCGTGGTTACATTGGTTGCATTATGTAGCGACGATTGTTGTTGCCCCACGATAGAATTCACCAGTGAAAAGGTGACAATAAAAGACGACTATGGAGGTGTCGTGTTTTTAACAATTCCCGAATGGGAAATGTTGCAAAATATTGATTATTCAACAATAATCAACGCTGTTTACAACCGATAATGCATCCCTCTCTCGGCATAAAAACCGAGAGATTTTTTTTGCACTCACACTAAAAAATATTTGAACCAACACTTTTCAAGTGTTAATATATGGTTTATATGAACGAAAAATTAACGAAACCATACAGCCCAAAAGAAACTGAGGAGCGTATTTATGCTTTATGGGAAAAAAGTGGTGTTTTTAATCCAGATACTTGCATCAAAAAAGGCTTTTCTGATAAAAATGCTGAGCCTTTTTCCATCGTACTTCCACCACCAAATGTTACAGGAGTTCTCCATATGGGGCATTCTGAAATGCTTGCGCTAGAAGACATATTGGTTAGATATAATCGTATGCAAAAAAAACCAACTCTTTGGATACCAGGGACAGACCATGCGGCAATAGCAACACAAGCAAAGGTTGAGAAAACTTTATATGAATCAAGCGGAAAAACCCGACACGACACTGGGAAAGATGAATTTTTAAAACAAGTTGAAGAATTTGCAAAAGAAAGCCACTCTACCATTACTGAACAAATAAAAAGAGTTGGGTCTTCCCTTGATTGGTCACGCGAAGCATTTACCCTTGATGAGGACAGAACAGTTGCAGTAAGAACTGCATTTAAAAGAATGTATGACGATGGGCTTATTTACAGAAGTAACAGAATTGTAAACTGGTGTCCTCACTGCAAGTCCACACTATCTGACGATGAAGTTGAGCATAAACCCAAAAAAGCAACTCTTTATACTTTTAAATATTCTCAGGACTTCCCATTTTCAATTGCAACCACTCGTCCAGAGACAAAATTTGGAGACACAGCAGTTGCGGTACACCCAGATGACACAAGATATAAAAAATATATAGGACAATCATTTACTGTTGACATTGGCAGAGGTGCTCAAAATATTTTAATAATAGGAGACGATTTCGTTGACCCAGATTTTGGAACAGGAGCACTCGGTGTAACACCAGCTCATTCTGTTGTTGACTATGAGATGGCACAAAAACACAACCTCCCTATTGTAAAAATACTTGACGAAGATGGGCTTATGACAGAAAAAGCTGGTAAATTATATGCTGGACTAAAAATAAAAGCTGCACGAATTAAATTTGTAGAATGGCTATCAGAAAACAACCTAATAGAAAAAGAAGAAATTATTGACCAAAATTTAAGTGCTTGCTATAGGTGTGCCCGCCCCGTAGAACCAATTCCTTCACTGCAGTGGTTTATTGATGTAAATAAACCATTTATTATGAAAGATTCAAAAATCAAGACCATTAAAACTGGCGACAAAACTACCCTAAAAAAACTTATGCGTACGGTTGTCGAAAATGAGCAAGTAAAAATCACACCTAATCGTTTTGAAAAAACCTACTATCACTGGATTGATAACCTGCGAGATTGGTGCATAAGCAGGCAAATATGGTATGGGCATCAAATTCCCGTATGGTATAAAGAAAAAAATAACTACAACTCAAGCAAAGATGCTGAAATATATGTTGGTATTAATCCACCAGAAGGCTTGGGGTGGACACAAGACTCCGATACTCTTGATACTTGGTTTTCTTCTGGATTGTGGACATTTTCAACGCTTGGTTGGCCCAACAAAACAGAAGACTTAAAATCATACCACCCCACAAGTGTCCTTGAAACGGGATACGATATATTATTTTTTTGGGTAGCACGAATGATATTAATGAGTACTTACTTGCTTGGTGATATACCATTTAAAACAGTATATCTACATGGGCTTGTTAGGGATAATAAGGGTAAAAAAATGAGCAAATCTCTTGGCAATGCTGTTAATCCAATTGATATGATTGAAAAATACGGAGCCGATGCAACTCGTATGTCACTCATTATTGGAACATCTCCTGGTAATGACATAAAGCTCTCTGAGGACAAAATTAAAGGCTATAAACATTTTGCAAATAAGATATGGAACATTGCACGATTTATTGATATGAATTCAGAAGAACTTAACACCGTGCAAAGCCCTGAAATATTAGATTCTGATAGGTTATATATAAAAGAGATTGATGAGCTCTCTCAAGATGTTGCCAAAGAAATAGAGTGTTATCATTTTTATTTGGCAGCAGAAAAACTTTATCATTACACATGGAACAGGCTAGCAAGTGAGATTATTGAAGAAAGCAAGTCTGTACTTAACGGAGAAGATAAAAAAGCCAGAATATCACGCAAATTAGTGTTAAATAATCTTCTAAAAACATTGTTAAAGCTCTTACATCCATTTATGCCTTTCATAACAGAAGAATTATGGGGTACTATGTACGACAAAAATAATCTTCTTATTGTAGAACCGTGGCCGAACCAGTAACTCTTAAAATAATATTAATTGCAATCATTGGAGGTGTTTTACCTGCCCTTGTTTGGCTTTGGTTTTGGTTAAGAGAAGATTCTAAAAAACCTGAACCAATAGGATTAATAGCCTTGTCTTTTTTGGCTGGAGCTATTGGAGTTATAATCGCTTTTATTTTACAAAAACTACTTATTGTAAAATTTGGTTTACCAGGCACACAGTCACTTGGTACAACAACTAGTGCTGTGTTCTTACTTCTTGCTGGTATCGAAGAAATTGTTAAATATGGTGTTGCATGGATTATCGCATTGAGAACACGATATTTTGACGAACCAATAGACGCAATGATATATTTAATTACAGTAGCGCTTGGTTTTGCAGCAATGGAAAACTTCTTTTATGTGTTTAACATACTTAGTGTTGGTGATATTTTTGGGGCAGTAATGAACGCACAGATGCGGTTCATGGGAGCAACTCTTTTGCATGTGGTAGCATCAGCAAGTATCGGTTTTTTTATCGGACTTTCTTATTACAAAAAAAGAAAAATACGGCTATGTTACTTAGTTTATGGGATATTAACAGCAGTGCTATTGCACTGGGTGTTTAATTTACTTATAATTAAAGCGAATACAGTAGGTGAGATATTCCAAGTGTTTTTCTTTTTTTGGATAATTGTAATTATTTTTATTTTATTATTTGAAAAAATTAAACAGATTAAAAGCCCTTTAAAAAAATAAATTAACATGAGGAATAAGCGATCTTTTTTTGAGCAATTTACAGGAGCAGTTAATGTTGGAAATGAGGAAGATTTTGAGGATAATGTCATCTCTAATGAGGCTGAAGAGACTGAAGAAAATCAAATTATGGAACAAAAAGAAGAAGGTCAGCTTATGGTTGATATTTATCAAACAACAGACGAGCTTATTATACAATCAATGGTCGCTGGTGTAAGTCCAGATGATTTGCATGTATCAATAACAAGAGAGGTCGTAACAATTAGCGGAAACCGTGGAAAAATTCATGATGTACATGACGAGGATTATTTTTACAAAGAATTATTTTGGGGTCCATTTTCACGAACAATATCACTACCTCGTGAAATAGAACCTGAGGGAGTAGAAGCTATTGAAAAAAACGGGCTTTTAACAATAAGATTACCCAAGGTAGACAAAGACAGACAACAAGAGATAAAAGTAAAAGCTGGATAAACGACAGCTCTAATACAATAAAAAAGGCATAAAATAAATTTTATGCCTTTTTTATTGTAAAAACTACTGCCTTAATACAGCTACCAACAAAAACTCTATGTAAATAACCCTCTTTTTATTTCTCTGTTTTGTTTAAGTATTTTTATCAACAACCTTGTTTAAGTGTCGCTTGTTTTTGCATATTAATTAAAGAAATCTGACAAATCAAATTTATAATCTAGTTTTTAGTATTTTTTAAGACTTATGCAAACACATGTATTTTTTCTCTGTTTTTTGAGAAACACGGAAATTTAATTATGTATTTTTATCGTAGTAAGCTTTTCCAAAATACCTTTTTAATTATGTTTCTTATCACATTCTGTCTTTGTTTCTTCAGCTTTTTGGTGGCTACTTTATTGAGCACGGAACAATTTGTTGCTGTGAACACTATCCGTCATTGTGGGCAGTATGTTTGTCAAGACGAATACTGAGCCGTCGTTGCGAATATTTATTTGTTATTACTAGGAACATCTGTCGTTGCGAACATTTATTTATCACTACAAACAGTTTTATCATTGAGAGCTTTTTCTGTCATTGAGAGTAGTTGTTTGTCATAACTAGCATTCCC
>CAYRGE010000005.1:12361-13870 GCA_964423985.1 uncultured Candidatus Saccharibacteria bacterium
TCTTTGCGAGAAGTGTAGCGGTAGCGGAACGACGAAGCCATCCAGAATATATAAGCGGAATAAATAAATCAGTAACATAAAAAGACTACCTTACTTGCTGTTGTTCTTATTGCCCGAACAGACACCGCTTTAGATTAATTAAGGATATCCACAGTATTTTTACATTATGTCGTGTGTCTGCTCTTTTATTATTAAATACTTTTTGATATAATACTTAATGAAGTAATAGTTTTTATTAGGCATTAATTAATTTTTAGGTTGTATTTTATATACCCTAAAACAATATAATCATGGACGGACACGAAAACAATAATGAGCATGAGCAAGGTGGTGTAGTTGAACAAAAACCAAACAGTACTCCTGTTTGGAAAAAACAGTGGTTTATAATATTAATAGTATCAATATTGGTTGTTTTAATTGCTGGTTTTGCAATAAAAAACGTAAGGGAAAATGCCCTACCAGAAGGACAAGTTATTGCTATTGTTGGTAGTGAAAAAATATTTCAAAAAGAAGTTGACTCCCGACTCGCACAGATAACCAAACAGGGAGTGCAAGACCCTAGTGGTTTTACACCAACAGAAGAAGAAGTGCTTGAGAATCTTATCAACGAAACTCTAATACTTCAAGCGGCAAGTGATGTTGGCATCGCGATAACAAATGAACAGGTTGAAGATGTTTACACAAATCAAGTGCTTGCTGGTTTTGAAAACGAAGAGGCACTTAAGACGCATCTTTCTGGTGTTGGATTAACAATAGAAAGAGTTAAGGAAGATATTTTAACACAACTTATTATACAGGAATATATTCTTCAAAATACCCCCGCTATAGACATTGCAGTTAGTGAAGAAGAGGTTCGGTCTTTCTATGACGAACTAGGTGTAGAGGGTGCTGAAATGCCTCCTTTTGAAGAAGTGCGTGAGCAAATAAGAGGACATTTAAAACAAGAAAAACAGGCCCTTGAATTTAGTGGAGTAGTAGAAAGTCTTGTTGCAGACCTTAGGTTAAAAACTGAAATAGAGATAATAACTCAGTAATCAAACACAAAAAATTAACATAAAAAAATGCCATTGTGTAATGGCATTTTTTTATGTTTAATTAAAAAACATAATTGTGTGGGTAAGACACAACAACAAGTAATTACTGTTTATTTGAGTATTTTAAAGTTATCTTTATTTTCTAAAAAAACAAGTACTACACACAATCAATGTGTTTTTTGTCTTTTATGTGCACGGAACTACACCTGATGATTTAGAAACAAAAAAAACAGCAAAGTTTATATTCCTTTTGTTTGATTACAGTTGCTAATTAAATAATGTAAGTACTATTTATTGTTACTAGCAGTTGTTTGTCAAAGAGAACAGTTTTGTCATCACTAGAGCTTATTTGTCATTGCTAGCATTTATTTGTCATTGCGAGGTACGAAGCAATCCAGAGTTGTTGTTTCGAATTTAAAGTTTAGTACTGGATTACTTCGTCGTTCCGCTACCTCTATACTCCTCGCAAAGACGA
>CAYRGE010000005.1:13970-24687 GCA_964423985.1 uncultured Candidatus Saccharibacteria bacterium
ACGGTGATATAATGTTCATTTTGTTTAACTTCTCGCAAAGACGGATTACGGTTATTTGTCAAAATAAATCCTATTTTATTTAGAAATTATTTTTTGAGCTTTGCTATATAAAGATAAGGAGTCTAAAATTTGGAGGATAGTTCAAAATACATTCACGTAATAAAGCAACCAAAAAAACCCGTAAAATCACTGGATTAAAGTGATTTTATTAATATAAATATACTAGAATATTTCTAATCACCCTCTCCCCAGTCACTAAATCTATGTTCTGTCGTTATTTTTGGAGTAAATGGTGGTGGATTGTCTGCAAGATTGCGATCATATGAGTTTATTCGCATATTATATCCAGAGACAAACACGCCTCCACTACTCCATTTTGTTCCCACTCGCCCCTCAGAAACAATAGTGCCACGAATAGATAGGGAGTCTTTTTTTGCATCATCTCCTGCATAGGAGGGCCACTTCTCTGTGTAGTGATTCCTCCCGAAATGACCTGATTGAGCGATTAGAATTCCATTCAACTCCATTATTTCTGGTGAATTTACTGGTATTAGAACTGACTGCTCAGCAATAACTGTTAAGCCATCGGAGCCATCATTAGTGGTGTATGTAATACTCCCAGGCAAGATAACATCTGTATCACGATTAGTGTCTATGATATCCGCAGAAACGATGGTTACCATACCCTTAACAACTCCTTCAACCCATAATTTATCTTCAAAAAAAATCAAACTGCAATCATTTGGTATTGCATAATTACCAAGAAATACCTTGTTTTTTATTTCATGATAATCTCGTTGCCATCCATTTGATGAACTAAGCCCTTTAGTCCAATAAGTGTCTGTAACTCTATATACATCTAGCGTCCTATCTCCTTTAAAAATAGCGTGGTATCCCCTTTTGTTTGAGTCTCCGCCAGCTTGACCAAAATACAACCCTCCTGAATTCTGCGCTTTATTTTTCATAGAAACCAAGTCAAGTGTGATACCTATAAAGTCTACAGAGGCCACAGGGAAATTCCACAGAGATGAATTAGCACCAGCTCCAAAAATACCTGGTTGAGTTTTTGAAGGATAACAACCAAAACGAGACGAACACTCCCAATCTGTTTTAGCAGAAGTAACAACAGATTCATTTGTCCCATCCATACGAATACCACCATTTGAGTGATATGGTCCTTGAATTACTCTATCACTACCAGCCCATACATTGTCATTAATAATATATGCATAACTTGCAACAGATAATCGAGAATATGTTCCTTCAATTACTCTGGTTAGTTTTGGTTTATCTTTCGTCCAGCCTGTTGATTTTATATTAACTGAAACTGGAACACCACATTGCATATTTCCTGTAATCTCCAAAGAAAATTTCCCCATTACCTCTCCTTCAGGATCACTATATTCATGCACAAACGGACCAGGTACTCCCGTACCGTCCTGTAAATCTGTTGGGAAATGAGATAAGAACCATTTATAATAACCCAGCCCAGCCTCTGCTATATGAAATGCTTTTTCTTGGTTTTCCTTCATTGTCTGTGTTTTATTTTGAGTTAAGACCGTTCCTAGTAACCCAAAAATTAAAATAGAAAACACTGATGCAAAAACGAGTACCAAAACAAGCATATATCCTTTGTTTTTTATTCTTTGTGTGTTTAGAATATTCATATTTTTGTTTTTTTTGATTAATTAAAAAACAACACACTCCCCCTATATTCTGTCTTGTAAATTCCGTAGCGTTGCACTTGAATTAAGCTCAAAATTATTTGGAAGTCGTGTTGGATTTATATTTACAATAAGTTTTATTCTTACAAAAAAGACATCTAGCACATTTGCATAGTCAATAATCTCTGTCCCATCATTTGCATAATATTTAAATATGTTTATTGACTCTTCAGCATTGCGAACATTGTTTGAAAGAATTATTAATTCCTCTGGTTGTCCTGAATATGATAAAGGCAAACCCATTGGTTTTATTATTCCCATTTTAAAAGTTCCATTTTCAAGAAACAAACGCACTCGCTCTATTTTATCGTCATAATCAATATTAGAATAAAAAGAAAACTCATTTGCATTAATTAAAATAACTGGATATCCCCCCTCTTCTGAAAACACGGCTTCTCTAATATTCTTAACTGCGACATCAATACCTTTTCTTGCACTGTTTATTGCAGACACCTGCTCCATTGTGTAGCTATGAGAACTATAGAAAAATACTATCGTACTCGCAATAGCGACTATAACTATTGTACTTACAGATATAACAATAATTGCCTCAATAAGGGTTAATCCTCCTCTGGAAAAATAATCGTTTGTTTTATTATTGTTCATATATTTTTATTTAAATGGTTACACACACAACACTTTTGCGTACACCAACCTCTTTTGTGTTTTGTTTTATTTCAGTCGCATTTTATCAATTCAAAAAAACAGTTGCAGTAGAAGGTCCACTTGATTCTATGTTGGTGGTAGTTGTTGTTCCTGCTCCAACCGACACATCGATTGAATAGTCTGTAGCGCTTGTGAGTGCTTCAAAAAATGTTTGCCCACACGGCGAAGTGGTCTGTGTTTTATCATAAATACCTCTATATAAACGAACTGTTGCATTTTCTACCAAACCACCAAGAGAGTCACGAACATCAACAAGAATAGAATTATTTGTGCGAGGAGCAAACATCAAAACCGTATCTATGTGTGTATTTGGAATTATTGAAATGGGTTGTGGTTCACAGAATTCTGCAATATCGTAACCAAGCAAAGTAGGGTTAATTGTAATTGTATAGTTATCCCACTCAAGATCATTAATCAAAACAAAACCACCTGCTCCTGTTGATAGGTTGCTTAAATATTTGTAAATCGGATCACCTGAAGCATCTTCTCCTATTGTCTTGTCTCCTCTCATACTAAACGACATATTAGCAAAAGGAATGGGTCCTTCTATATACGAGATATTTACAGAATTGACTTTGGGCGTAATGCTTGCCTCGCTTGTTGTTAGGTATGCATCTATATATATAACTGGATATGTGGTAGTAGATAATCCTGATATATCAACAGGAGAGCTTGTAAATCCTATACTATTGCCAGGTAAGTCTGCATCAGGAATAATAGCTTGAGCACCACCAATGTCATGGTATATTCTATATACAATATTTGTATTTACTGGCTCTTGACTAGTCCATGAAACCTCTTGCCATTGGTTTAAATATCCCATTGCACCACCACCTATTCTTGCGTACCCCGATGCTTCATAACCAAAACCTGTCCACAAAAGAACAAGGTCTCCAGCAAGAATAGTGGTGCTAGCACTTGCTATAATATTGCTTGAATCAATAAGTGTGTCTATCCACACCTCGTTTGTAGTGCGATGTTTTGCAATGATATTTTTTGAGCTTAATACATCAATTTCAAAACTTCCTATTGTTGTTTGTCCTTCCACGACAGTAAGCGTAGATGGAGAAGGATTCGGATTTCCTGTTGTTGGATTATGTGTTTGTGCTGTACTATATCCCGCTCTTGTAACCATTACCTCGTAACCACTTGCAGCTGGAGCACCTGGAAAATGTGCTTTCCCATCTATGTTTGTTGAGATATTAACAGAAACAGGAGGAATTATTGTGTTGTTTTCAACAGTAACCTGAGCTGAAGGAACAGGTATGCCAGTTGCATTAAATACTTGCACTATTAAGGTACCACCACCAGTGGCTGTCTCAACGCCAATTGGAACAATGTTTGAAACTAAAAAAACTGACTTATGTCTTCCTTTAAAAGACCACGACACCTCAACTTTTATACGTTTATAGTCTGTGTTTATTCCATTACTATCTCCTAGCCCAACACCATCTCTTGGGTCGTCTACATATTGAATTAAAACACGACGCGTATAAGAAATACCATTCAACACAATATTTTCTACTTGATGAATGTTTCCTTGAGGAATACCACCAATTGTTCCAATATTGTTATATTCAAGACCTCTAACTACTTCCATTTTATCAGATGCGAGTGTTAGTGCCCCAATTCTTGCTTTGTTGTTTCCAACAAGTTCAATGGTTCCAATAAGTAAACCCACAAGACTACCAAAAACAATCAAAGTAAGACTAGCAGAAATCAATACCTCAATAAGAGTTAATCCTTTTTCTTTTTTCTTTTTTTTTAGGAATAATCCCATATCTTTCAAATTAAAACGCACCAGAAAGTGAATACATCGGAGATATCATTGATACAGCAAAAAAACCAACCGCACCACCTATAAACACCATCATAAGTGGCTCAATAATAGCTGTTATGTTTTTTGTCATACTATCAACTTCGTCTTCATAAAAAACTGCAACATTAAACAACATTGTTGGCAAGTTACCAGTTTCTTCTCCAACCTCAATCATTTCACCAACTAAAATTGGATATAGGTGTTCATTTTCTTTAAATGTTTTTGACAGCACTCCTCCTTTTTGAATATCCTCTGCTGCAATTACTAAAACCTTTTTAAAATATGAGTTTTGAACAACGCCTTCTGTTATTTTTATAGCCTCAACAATTTCAACCCCCGACGAAAGAAGCGACGACAGTGTTCGTGCTGTCATTGCAGAGTTTGTTTCTCTTGTTATTTTACCCACAAAAGGTAGCTTCAAAAAAATAAATTCTGCAAGGCGTTTCCCTGCTCTCGTCTTAATTCCATATACAAAAGATGAAACCAAAGCAACCAAACCAACTAATAACAATATTGTGTGTTCAACCAATAAATCGCTAGCCAAAATAACAAATTGTGTGCTTAATGGAAGTTCTATTTGTAGTTCCTTAAATGTTGAAGTAAGTGTTGGAACAACATACACAAGCATTAATATACCTATTAGCATCATTATTATGACAACAACCACTGGATACACCATTGCACCCTTTATCTTTTTTTGTAAATTATATGACTTTTCTAGGTGATCAGATACAACATTTAATGACTCTGCTAAGTTACCCGCTTCTTCTCCAGAACGAACCATTGAAACAAAAAGCGTTGAAAATATTTTGGGGTGTTTTTTCATTCCATCACTCAAGCTGTTGCCTTTATTAATATCTGAGGCTATATCAGTTATCGCTTTTTTTAGTTTTAAATTTTTTGTCTGCCTCTTAAAAACATCTAGGGCTCTAGACAAGGAGAGTCCCGCCTTAATCATTGCCCCAAGGTTTTTTGCAAAGATTATTTTATCTTGTGTTTTAACACGAGAGAGCGCAAGGTTTAGATACTCCATACTTAACTTGCCCTGACTCTTTTCTTCTTCAATAGATATAACAACTTTTCCTTCGTTAATAAAATTACGGGAAACAACAAAACGATCTTCTCCATCAATTACACCTTCTGTTGTTCTACCCTTACTGTCTTGTACCCTGTATTTAAATGTTGCCATAGTTTATTTTTTTAATAATAAAATATATTTATGTATTGCTTTAAATATATAAATTTATTCTGAAATTACACGCAAAACTTCTTCTATTGTTGTGTCTCCTTGCGCTGCTTTAAAAATTCCATCCTCTATCATTGTCATCATTCCTTCTTTACTTGCTTGCTCTTGTATAGCATCAGCTGTTTCATTCTTAATTATCATATCCTTGATTGTGTTAGAAACCTTTAGAACTTCGTATATGCCCAAGCGACCTTTGTAACCATCTTCACACTCTTGTGATTTTTTAATGCGATAAAAAGGGATATTCTCCCATACTTCATCTTCTTTTACAACTTGCTCTTCTTTTAGCACACGCAACACCTTGTCCATATCAACTTTCTTTTTTAATAAATCAAGATCAGCGTTTTTTAAAAAATATTTTTCCTTACTTTTACAAAGCTTTCTTACTAATCGCTGAGCAATAACAACCTCAACTGTTGAAACTATCAAGAAGGGTTCAACATCCATATCCATAAGACGAGATACAGCTCCTGCTGCTGAGTTTGTATGTAGAGTAGAAAGCACTAAATGCCCTGTAAGAGCTGCATTTACAGCAAGAGAAGCTGTAATTTCATCACGAATCTCTCCAACCATAATAACATCTGGGTCTTGCCTGACTAAAGACCTGAGTCCAGCAGAAAAGGTGAGACCTATTTGTGGCTTCACTTGTGTTTGGTTTATTCTAGGCATTTGATATTCAATCGGGTCTTCAACCGTAGATATATTAACTTCTGGTGTATTTAGTATGTCTAAAACAGTATAAAGTGTTGTTGTTTTACCAGACCCTGTTGGCCCAGTAGTTAGTATCATACCCGTTGTTCTTTGTGTTGCCTTGTGAATTCTCTCAAGTGCCTCTCCATGAAAACCCAACAATTCAAGGGATAAATTAGACGCTGAATCGCGTAGTAAACGCATAACGGTTTTTTCCCCAAAATATGTTGGCAAAATAGACACACGAAAAGAAACCTTCTGGTCTGGTGTTTCTATTTTAAATCGTCCGTCCTGTGGCAAGCGTTTCTCATCAAGTTTTAAATTTGACAGTACTTTTATTCGCGCAGTTAAACCAGAAGATACGGTTTTTGGCAGAACCATTGCATCATGTAAAATTCCATCAATTCTATATCTTATTAAAACCTGCTCCTCAAGAGGCTCAATGTGTATATCTGATGCATTTTGAATAATTGCATGACTAAGAAGTGTGTCTACTATTTTTACTATTGGTAAATCTTCTGCAAGCTCTTTTAGTTTTTTTTCAGGAGTACCGTCATCACCATCATCTTCGCTGATTGTTTTCATTGAAAGCGCCTCTTTTTGAATAATATTATCAAACTCAACTTCCAAGCTTTTTCTGTATTGCTGTAAGACTTTCTTAATGGAGTTTTTGTCTGTTAAGCGAGGAAGTACTTTAAGCCCAACCTTTTTTTTAATAAGCTCTATGGCTCCTAAATTACTTGTATCAAGCATGGCAACTTCAAGAGAAGTTGCTGTTTTTTTATATGCAACAATATTATATTTACGAGCAATTGGCTCAGGTATCAAAGAAAGAATATCAATATCTATTTTTTCATTTTTTAAGTTAATAAATGGAATACCAAATATATAGGCCTCACTTCTGCGAAAATCATCTTCAGATAAGTACCCCTCGGACACCAAAACATCTCCAAAGTCTATTTGTTTTTTTTGTGCTTTTTTTTCAGCCAACTCAATATCTAACCCAGACACAAGCCCTGCATCAACAAGAAACTCTTTAAGTTGTTTATTTTTAACCATTACTTAACTCTTAAGATTTAATACTACCTTTTAAAAACCATACATAAAGTATATCAAAAAAATAAAATAAAGTAACCAAATAATACAGCAATACTAACAACGCAAACACACCCAAGTGACCCAAAAACACAAAAAAAATTATATTTTGCTGTTAAAAATAATTCCACACTCAAACAAATAACACAGCACCTGCCTCTTTATAAAAAACCTCAGCTGGTGTAAGCCAGCCTAAGCGTTTCCTAGGTCTGGTGTTGATGAGATGCTCTGCACAAACACTATATTGTTATTATGAGTAGTTGTTTAGTCATTACGAACACTATTTGTCATTGTGAACACTTATCTGTCATTGCGAGTATTGGTTGTGTCATTGCTGGCTCTGTTTGTCATTGCTAGGTACGAAGCAATCCAGAGTTTTTGTTTCAATGTTAAGGTTTTGTACTATTTGCTTCGTCGTTCCGCTACCGCTATACTTCTCGCAAAGACGATGGGTTAATTACCGTAGACAGGTGTTGCAATTAAATGTTGGACTTAGATTAAAGTGGTTTGACACAAATTAAAAGAAACGGTATATTTAATGTATTGACAAGTTTAATACATTAAACCCGTTTAATAAAAACGGGTATTATTTTTAAAAAAAATTATGATAGATTTAAAAGTATTGGGTTCAACCCTGTCTCAACTTGAAGAAGAGCGAGGTGTTCCAAGAAAAAAAATTATTGAAGCAATAGAACAAGCACTAGCAGCTGCCTATAAAAAAGATTACGGGAAGAGGGGGCAAATTATACAGGCAAGATTTAATTTAGATACTGGGACTACAGAGTTCTCTCAAGTAAAAATTGTGGTAGATAAAGAAAACCTGCAGATGGCAGAAGATGAAGAGGTTTCGGAAAAAAAATCAACAGAAAAATCAAAATCAATAAGCAGTCAAGACGATGTTATTGGCGACCTCATTAGGTTCAATCCCGAGCGACATATTTTACTTGAAGATGCACAAAAAATTAAAAAAGACACCCTCTCTGGAGAGGAGCTTATTTTCCCGCTTGAAGGTCGTGATGATTATGGTAGAATTGCTGCCCAAACAGCAAAACAAGTTATTATACAAAAAATTCGCGAGGCTGAAAAAACCTCTGTTCTGAATGAATATGGGAAAAAACAAGGTACTATTGTAAGTGGAAGTGTCCAAAGAACAGAACGAGGAACAATGTTTATTGATCTTGACAAGACTACTGGAATAATTTCTTACGACGAACAAATTCCTGGCGAAAGATATCGCCAGGGCGAACGCATTCGTGCGTATCTTTGTCTTGTTGAAGAAACGCAAAGAGGTGTTCACTTAAGATTATCTCGCTCACACCCCAAATTCATTGAAAAACTTTTTGAGGTTGAGGTTCCTGAAATAGCTAATAAAACAGTTGAAATTAAAGCTGTTGCGCGTGAAGCAGGTTCTCGTTCAAAGATTGCGGTAATATCTAACGATGAACATATTGACCCTGTTGGTTCTTGTGTTGGACAAAGAGGTGTTCGTGTTTCAACAATTACAAGTGAGCTTGGTGGTGAAAAAATTGATGTCATTGAGTGGTCAAAAGACCCTGAAAGATTTATTGAGGATGCACTATCTCCTGCAAAAATAATGGATATCACTCTCAATGAATCAGCAAAACACGCAATCGTAAAAGTATCTGAAGATCAACTGTCTCTTGCCATTGGAAAAGGCGGGCAAAATGTTCGCCTTGCCGCAAAACTCACGAACTGGAAAATAGATATTCAAGGGGAGAGAGATAATACCCAAGAAGAAAACGGGTTTGATGAAGAAAGCACAGAACAAGACGCTGCTTCTGAAAGCGATGAATTTGTAAAAGAAGAAACGAGTAATACTGATATGAATAAAGAAAACGCAGAAAAGGATTTTACTGGTAAGGCAAAAGAAAAAGAAAGTACCGACAACAACAAAAAAAATGATGGAGTTGAAAAAAATACAAAAAGTAATGAAAATATTGACACCACAGATAATACAAACGACATAATCACAAACACAGAGAGCGATAAGAAAAATGACTAAACCTGCACATTTGTAAAAAATTTCTCTTATCTTATAAAGCCATTTTTATAAAAATTAAAAACCAACTAATAAAACTATGAATTTATTGCACGACATAACACCTGGGAAAAGCCTCAAAAAAGTAAATGTTATAATTGAGATTAATAAAGGCTCAAAAAATAAATATGAAATAGACAAGGAAACTGGAATGTTGGCTCTTGATCGTGTAGCACACACTGCACAAGACTTTCCATTTGATTATGGTTTTATCCCGCAAACACTTTGGGATGATGATGATGCTCTTGATGTAATAGTATTAACAACACACCCCCTTATGCCTGGAATATTGGTGAGGGTTCGTCCTGTTGGAATAATGCATATGATTGATACTGGAGAAAAAGATGACAAAATAATATCTGTGCCTTTTGATGACCCACGATGGAATACGGTTCGCAGTCTTAATAACATCAACAAGCATACACTTAAAGAGATGGAACACTTTTTTTCAACATATAAAAAAATCCAAGACAAAGAAGTAAAAGTTACGGGATTTAGCGGTAAAAAAGAAGCAGAAAAAGCAATAGACAGAGCAAAAAGAATGTATAAGAAAGAATACGGGGAAAAATAAAGTATCTATAGATTAAAAAATAAATATAAAAATTAAAAAACCACGCTAAGTTAAAACACAAAATAAAAGCTTTTTTTGACTAAGCATTGAACAATTACAATTGGAAATATAATGAACTTATTAGGATGATGTTGCGGAAACAAAAATAAATAAAACCTGACTCTATTTATTTAAAAACTAAAACCCTCGCTATTTAAAAATAGCGAGGGTTTTAGTTTTGTGTAGCGTATTCTGTTGACTATCTCACAGTTACCGAGCCAGTACAAGTACTTGTTTGTCCAGCCGTGCTTCTTGCTGTACAAGTACAATGTTTAAAACCTGGTGCAGAAAAACTTTGTGGAAAGGTGCCTCTTTGCAACATATTAGTACCACTATGAGTGGGCATTTTGGACTTACATACACATTTTATTCTATTATCTGCATCATTGGACATTCTAATTGCCACACTTTCATTAAGTGCTGGAGCTGTTACTGTTCTGTTAGAGAAAGTAATTGAACAACTTGGTTATCTCCTCATACAATAAGCAAATGCCCGAGCCGACCTACTGTGACTAAAAGGAGCGTTTACATTGCACCCCCTATCTCCATGAGGAAAACATCCGCTCCACTGATTATCATTCCAGTCTGTGGTATATCCAATACATGAACATCCAGTCCGAAGATCTCCTTCATCGCAATTAACTACACAACCATGTCTCCAACAAACTCTTGTATACATGGTTGCACCTCCCCCTACAGTCGCCGCAGTCGTCTGCCATGATGCATTTCCGTGAGCATCTGACATTAAAACCTTACCAGGTTCAGGGTTGCCACCAGTAATTTGTATGTTGCGCGTTGTGGTCTTGCC
>CAYRGE010000006.1:0-13016 GCA_964423985.1 uncultured Candidatus Saccharibacteria bacterium
GGCAAACTCAACGCCATTGTCGTATCTAATTTAAAAATACAGAGTCGCTGTGTTGTTCATAAACCTCAAGAGTCTCTCTGTGTGTTGTCTCTGCACATCCATTAAGAACATGTCTGTAGTCATTTTCAATAATTCGCGTATTATCTTTTGAGTCTAATCTTCTCTCTAAGTATTGACGCTGTGTTAAAGAAAGTAGACCCAAAATATTTAGTGGTCGTTTTTGACTCAGAGACATCAGCAGATAACAAGAAATCAAAAATGCCAGAGTATAAATCAAATCGCACATCGGAAGATAATTCTATTTTTCATCAACTATCTTTAATTAAAAAAAGTTTAGATATAATGGGTATTTATTGGGTAGAGGATAATCAGAATGAAGCTGATGATGTTAATATTGTGTTTGTGAAAAAATTTCACAAACACAATATTAAATCTTTTATTTGTTCAAATGGGTGGTTTATTGAGTACTTATTGGAAAAGGATAATTTAAGTATATGAAAAAGGTATATTTTTTCTTACATATGATGGGTACTATAATTTCACTTCTGGTATTGGTACACAGACGAAGACATTTTTGAAAGGGCTTGATGAGTACCATGAAAAATATGAAAAAATATACGGTGAATTTGAAATAAATTTAGTTGTTCCTGATTTTGACAACACTGTATATGGATATAATCAAGAAAATACAAGATTTGCAAATAAAAACAGAAAAGCAAAATAACAACTTTTTTATATTCTGCATAAAACATAAAATTTATTAAGTAAAAAAACAACAAGAACATTAATTAATTTACAACCGTCGCTTTATGCAGAATCCTGCTTGGTTGCTTGCAATTTTCTAACCATTGTATGTTACAATGGTTTTTATTAAGAGTTAATATTTATTATTAAAAATTAAAATTATGTCACATCCAAAAGAAGAAAAAACCCTTGTTTTAATAAAGCCTGATGCAATTCATCGCAGTCTTGTGGGTGAAATTATTGGTCGCGTAGAGCGAAAAGGTCTCAAAATAGTAGGAATAAAAATGATGCAACTTGAAGATGTGTTGCTTGAATCTCACTATGCACACATTAAAGACGAGCCTTTTTTTGTTGGCATTAAAAAATTTATGAAATCAGCCCCTGTGGTGGTAATGGCATTGTCTGGAATTAATGCAGTGTCTGCAGTTAGGCTTATTGTTGGACCAACAAAAGGATATGAAGCAGACGCAGGGAGTATTCGTGGCGACCTGTCTCTCTCTATTCAATCAAATGTTGTTCATGCATCAGACTCTCCTGAGACCGCAAAAAAAGAAATAGAAAGATTTTTCAAAGAAGAAGAACTTTTTGACTACACAAGGCAAGACTTTAGTTATGTATATGCAGATGAAACATTCTAGGTGTTTATACTCTTAGCTGTTTTGTTAAAAAACAAACAAGAATACACTAAAATGTCAACTTGCATTTTTAGCCTAAAATAAGTATTCTTTATATAGGACTATTTGAGTATATTGTCCACTTTTATAACAACCTTAGGGATCTTTGTGTAATATATCTGAAGGAATGCACTTGTGCGTACCGTAAGTTTTATTCCAGGAACCCACTTGAATTATCGGGGTTGCAATATCTTAAATAGTCCTTGTAAAAAACCTTGTGTATACATATCATGAGGTTTTTTATTTGTATGCAAATAAAAAACTTAAATATTTTGGAATAATAGTCTGGTAGTTATGGTTGCTTGCTAATCTCATTTTTTTATTTGGTTGGAAATTAACAATTGAGGGTGTCGTAATTTTACTTATTCAATACTGATTGGGTGTTGTATGTTTTAAATAATATTTAACTTAGCAACAAAGACAAGGTTTTTGTGTTCTTGTTTAAAAATACCGAACTTAAATTCACGCAAACTTAAGACATTAGTTGTTACTTGTTTTACTTTTGATTACTATAACTTTGTTGTTTATTTAAAATAAACAACCTGTTGTTATTTTAAAATTTGAGATTAGCACTAATAATTACAATATAATTAGTAAATTTAAAAAAACTACAGCGTTGCCGCAGTGTTTTTAAGAACATAATATTTCGTTTTATTAACATCACTAGATTACATTTTGTACGGCATATGTAAATCTATATTTATTAGCTGTAATTATTTCACATAATAAAGTTACTTAACATAGCATAATTATTGCTAAAAACACCAAAACAACATAAGATACTATTATAATGTACAAACAAACACCAGTGTTTCTTGTTGTGGCATTAACTACTCTAATTGTAGTGATACACTTACTGTCTGTGTTGTTTTTTCTGTATTGGAGATTTTTTTGGCTTGATATGGTAATGCATTTTCTAGGTGGTTTTTGGGTGGGGTGCACTACTCTTTGGTTTTTGTATTTTTCGAAATATAAAATAAAAAATAATACCAAAACTACATACATAAATTTTATATGTGTAATCTTGGTTACACTTCTAGTGGGTGTGCTGTGGGAGGTTTCTCAAGTTGTTTTTAACGTTTTCACAAACAAAGAGATAAATGAAGCAATAGATACGACAAGCGACATCTTGTTCGGTATTGCTGGAGCATTTTTTGCTGCGCTGTATTTTCAAAAAATATATTTAAACAAAAAATGAGAGTAACACACCTCGTTTCGTTTCTCACAAAGACGGAGCACTAAACATTCTAGATTGCTTCGTCGTTCCGCTACCGCTACACTTCTCGCAATGACAGGGGGCGAACATTCTGGCAAAGACGGTGGTTTAAGCTGGTTTGTCCGCACTAACATTTATTAGTCATTGCGAGGAACGAAGCAATCTAGAATTGTTGTTTCGGATTTAATGTTTCGTGCTATTTGTTTCGTCGCTATCGCTTCATTGCGTTCATCGCAAAGACGGTGGACTTTGTGTTGATTTGCTTCGTCGTTTTTAGTATATGCGGTGTTTTGCACAACTGCTTTTTGTTGTAAAACAAAGAATGCAACACAGTAAAAACAGGCCAGCTGGCCTGTTTTTTAACTCGAAGTCTTTATGTTTTGGGCATAAAGACAAAATTTAACAATAGAATTGTAAAATTTTGAAGTTTGGGGTGAGGTAATAATGAAAACTGTTTAGTAAATACTATTACAATGAACTAAAAATTTTTACCACCACATTATTTTAAGTCAGGATTTTTTATAATAAAACACTTTTATTATTGGGTGCGAGTAGGTGGTTCTATATTTTTGCTTTTGTTATAATTTTCTCAAATACATCAGGATTGTTTTGTGCTAGATCTGCCAGTATTTTGCGATCAATGCCTATTTTATTTTTTTTGAGGTTGCCAATAAATTTGCTGTACGAAAGTTCAAATGGACGCACTGCTGCATTTATTTTTATCTGCCATAAGCGACGAAAAACATTTTTCTTGTCTTTTCTGTGCGCAAAGGAGTGATTCCCTGCATGAGAAATAGCTTCTCTTGCTTGCCTCTCTTTGCTTCCACGACCATAGCGATAACCCTTAACCTGTGCTAGCACGTTTCGTCGCCTCTTCATTGAAATTGTTCCTCTTTTTACTCTTGTCATTGTGTTTTTAGCTAATTATTATATTAATCGGAAACTGTATTTAAAAACATAAACTTTCTACACAGCATCAACCTTTAGTCGTGTGGTATAAAACGAGACTGCGATTTGTTGCTTAATTTAAGTTTTACTGAATTACGCTTTTCTCCTTTTTGTGCAGAGTTTTCGCGTGCATTGAAATGGTTTTGACCAGCTTTTCTAGTTACTAGCTTACCATTTTTTGTTTTTCGTATTCGCTTTGTAAATGATTTATTTGTTTTCATTTTTTTTCTTTTTTCCTCGTTCTACTACAATAGCTAACCCTTTGGGAGTTTTTTTTGCTTCTTCTGCTACTCTGTATTCTTCGCTAATTAAATTAAGTATGCGGTCAAGGCGCTCTTTTTTAAATTTTAAGTCGGTGTATTTTGCACGACCTACTAAAAATAAATTAATTTTTACACGATGGCCTTCTTTAAGCCATACAGAAACCTTTTTTGCTTTTAAATCAAGGTCGTGTTCAGATGTTCCGATTTTAACTTGAACACTTTTTGTTTCCGTTGTGTGTGCCTTGGCTTTCGCCTCGCTCAATTTCTTTTTTTGATCATATTGAAATTTACCGTAGTCAGTTATTTTTGCAACAGGCGGAACTGCGTTTGGAGATATTTCAATAAGGTCAAGATTTCGTTCTTTGGTTTTTGCTAGTGCCTCATCAAGACTCATTGTGCCAAGAATTTGCCCATTGTCGTCTATGACGCGAATTTCTCTGGCACGAATTTGATTATTTATACGAATTCTAAATTTCTTCAAAGTTTTTTATTGAAACACCTCGTAATTAGCACTAACGATAAAACAAACCTTAGTACTTAATGTTCTTATTGTTTTATAATAACTTAACTTTATGATTCTCGCCACAAGTTAAACTATTAAGACATTGTAATGCAAACTAGTATTATAGTCAAGACTTTGCACATCGTTTTACTATCTATACTTGTGCTAATATTGAGTATATAAAAGACTGCAACTCTCTTGATGTTGAAAATTAGTAAAACTCTATTTTTTGCATAATACAATATAAGATTAGTTTTGTCATTCAGAGTATAATGTTTATATGAAATTAGATACTGAAATTAGTGTTGCTTTTAAAAACACTCCAATACAAATTAAGTCTCTTGAGCGAATTGGTGTTAAAAAAGTACAAGATCTTCTTTATTACTTTCCATCTCGCTATCAAGACTTTAAGGATGTTCTTCTTATTCGCGATTTAAAAAAAGGGGAGAAGGTCGTTGTATTTGCTAGGGTTAATAGCATTAAAACAGGCAAGGCATATCGCAAAAAAATACCACTTTCAGAGGCTGTTATAAGTGACGAAACCGGTAGAGTCAAGATTGTATGGTTTCATCAGCCATATATAGCACGAATTATTCAAAAAGATTCACTTGTAAGAGTATTTGGAAAAATTGATTGCAAGAATGGTGTTTTGTATTTTACTAATCCCGAGATTGAAAAAGTCTCAAGGATTCCCGCAGGTGCATCGTCGGCACTTTTTAAGCAGAACGATGGTGTTTTTGATCCAATATACCCGGAAACAAAAGGACTTTCATCAAGTTGGTTTTACCATCGTATTAAAAAAATACTTTTAAGCAAGGCACTTGAAGAAATACAAGACCCTATTCCAGATATAATATTAAAAAAATATTCCCTACCCACCCTTAAAACAGCACTTATTTGGGTGCATGCTCCTAAAAAAGAAGAACACAGTGCTTTGGCGCGCAAAAGATTTGCATTTGAAGAAATATTTTTTATACAACTTGTTCGCATAAAACAACGTGCATTATATGAGCAAAAATTAGCGTTTGAAATAACCCCCCCACACGCACAAACAAAACAATTTCTTGAGCGATTTCCCTTTAAGCCAACGAATGCACAATACAAAGCAATAAAAGAAATACTTATTGATATTAAAAAACCAGAACCAATGACACGACTACTTGAAGGCGATGTTGGCTCTGGTAAAACACTAGTAGCTGCTACAACTACGCACGCAGTTATAAATTCCGCCCCAAAAGACGATAAATATGCACGCCTACAAGTAGCATATATGGCACCGACTGAAATTCTTGCACGACAGCACTTTGACTCATTTATAGAATATTTCTCGCACCTGTCAATTCAAATAGGTCTTTTGACGGGAAGCGAGTGTCGCAAGTTTCCAGCTAAGGTTTTTACTAAAGAGCAAAAAGGCAAAGGTTCAGCCAAAATTTCTCGTACACAGCTTTTGAAATGGGTTGAGAATGGTGATATATCAATTTTAATAGGAACACATGCATTGATTCAAAAAACAGTAGAGTTTAAAAATCTTGCGTATACAATCATTGACGAACAACATCGTTTTGGAGTAAGACAACGAGCTTTGCTTGTTGCACAAAAATCAAAAAACAACAAATCGACCACACGCAAAACAATACCAGTTCCACATCTGTTGTCTATGACAGCTACACCAATTCCCCGTACTCTAGCATTGACAATATATGGAGACCTAGACTTAACACTTTTGGACGAAATGCCACATGGTAGAAAACCAATTATTACTAAAATTGTCAAACAAGCAAAACGAAATGCCGTTTATTCTGATATTAAAAAAGAAATTGAATCAGGAAGACAGATGTATGTAATATGTCCACGAATAGAAGAGCCTGACCTGCAAAAAACACAAGCTCTTCTTGTTAAATCAGTAAAAGAGGAAGCAAGAAGATTAAAAAAAGACATTTTTCCCAACCAAGAAATTGAAATACTTCACAGTAAAATGAAGCCCCAAGAAAAAGAGCAGATTATGAATAGGTTTTCTATGGGGGAAATAAACATTCTTGTTACTACTTCGGTTATTGAGGTTGGTGTTAATATTCCAAATGCAACAGTGATTATTATTGAAGGTGCTGAGCGGTTTGGGCTGGCTCAACTCCATCAACTTCGCGGAAGAGTTTTAAGAAGCAACCATCAGGCTTATTGCTACTTATTTAGTAGCACCGAACGAGCTGTGTCCATAAAGCGTCTTAATGCACTAAAAACAGCAAAGAATGGATTTGAGCTTGCAGAACTTGATCTTGAATTGCGTGGGACAGGGGGTTTGTCTGGTTCAAAACAGTGGGGTATTACTGACATAGGAATGGAAGCAATTAAAAATATTAAAATGGTTGAGGCTGCACGCAAAGAGGCACAGGTGTTAATTAAAAAAGATGTTGAACTTAAAAAATATCCATTAATACAGAAAAGATTATCGGACATAAAAAACGAAATACATCTTGAGTAGGTGTGCATGGTGTACCAAACAATAAAAATCTATTACTTATTACTATTGCCTCTCTCTGCGTTAATGCAGGGCTCAGGGTTGTGTGTAAATAATAAACAGGATAAATTCCTCATTAAATACCATAACTTCCGCCAACTATTAATTGCCAACTTTTTACAAAAAACGGCTCACTAAATTGAGATTAGGCATATTGGCGTATTTCAGAGCAGGATTTTTTTACACACTGGCTTAATTTGGTGCAACACAGAAAACACACAGGCACCAATGGCTTGTGTGTCCCCGCCAAGATAACAGTATATCAGTAGTTGTGTCTCAAGGTGAGTGGGCGGATTAGTAAAAAAATAGCAACAAGTGCCTTCTTGTAGTAAACTTAAATTGAAGTACTTTTTTGTATTTCTGTTTTGCGTTTTTTTGGAATACTTTTTAGTGTTTTAAAAATCCGCCCGTAGCTCAATTGGTAGAGCGCTCGTCTTATACACGAGTGGTTCCTGGTTCAAGTCCAGGCGGGCGGACATTTAAGTTTTTGGTTCTACTAAATCAGATTTCGCGTCTTTCGCGTCGTCTTTTTTGTGTTTTGGTTTAATATTGTGCGCAATAAGAATTTTCTCGAATTCACCGCGTTCAAGCGTTTCTTTTTTTATTAATGTTTTTGCAATGTCATCAAGCACAACCTTGTTTCTTAAAAGTATGTCTTCGGTGCGGACAAGAGCGTTTTTCATAATTTGCGACACCTCGTCGTCAATCTTTTTTGCTACTTCTTCTGAATATTCAGGCTTGCTGAGACCCTTCCCTGTGATATCTATACTTTTAGTGCTTTCAAACGCGATTGGTCCAAGATTTTTTGACATACCATATTTGGTCACCATATCGCGTGCAAGTGCACTTGCAACCTGTATGTCATTTGATGACCCAGTGGTAATGTCATTGAATTGCATTTTTTCAGCCACAAAACCTCCAAATGCTTTTGCAATATCATCAATAAAGTGTTTTTTTGACTGCATACGGCGTTCTTTTGATGGAAGCGTAAGTGTATATCCTCCAGTATATCCTCTAGCAATTATGGATATTTTATGCACAGGGTCTGAATAATCTAACAAAGAAGCAACAAGTGCATGCCCAGCTTCATGGTAGGCACTAATTTCTTTTTCCTCAGCAGAAAATAGGTGGCTTTTTCGTTCTGGGCCAAGCATTACTTTTTCAATAGACCGCAAAAAATCAAATTGAGAAACTTTTTTGTGGTTCTCTTGTGCCGCAAGAATAGCTCCCTCATTCATTAATGACGATAAATCAGCCCCAGAAAAACCGGGTGTTCGTTCTGCGATAACTCGTAAATCTACATCGTCTTCAAGAGGTTTTTTGCCAGCATGTATTTTTAATATTTCTTCGCGGTCGTTTATGTCTGGCAAATCAATCATAACGCGTCGGTCAAAACGCCCTGGACGAAGAAGGGCAGGGTCAAGAACATCAGGCCTGTTTGTTGCTGCAATAACTATGACTTTTTCATGAGGCTCAAAACCATCCATCTCAACAAGTATTTGATTAAGTGTTTGCTCTCGTTCGTCATTTCCTCCGCCTACACCAGTACCTCGTGCTCGTCCCACTGCATCAATTTCATCAACGAAAATAATAGCAGGGGCAATTTTTTTTGCAGTTTTAAAAAGACTGCGTACACGAGACGCTCCAACACCAACAAACATTTCAACAAACTCTGAGCCTGAAATAATAAAGAACGGCACCCCAGCTTCTCCCGCAACCGCTCTTGCAAGTAAGGTTTTTCCAGTACCTGGTGAGCCAATAAGCATAACACCTTTTGGAATTCGCGCTCCAATTTGTAGGAATTTTTTTGGATTTTTTAAAAACTCTACTACTTCAAGTAATTCTTGTTTCGCTTCTTTTGCCCCAGCCACATCTTTGAAAACTACTCGTTGTTTTTTGTCATTTGGATCAATCATTTTTGCTTTTGATTGTCCAAATGTAAATGCTTGCATACCGCCAGATCCTTTTACCTGTCGGAATATCAACCAAAAGAAAAGAATAATTATTATTAGTGGAAAAATAAAAGGAGCTAAATTTAGTAACCAAAAACCAATACCACTAGGTCTTTTGATTTCAATATGCACCCCAGCTAGGTTTTCCGCTGTTAGTCCGTGGTTGACTAGCGTTTGAGAAAGTGCAGTACCAACTTCTTTTTTAGAGTTTTTTATAACACCATCTGCATATTCTATTTCTAGTTTTTCTCCAGCAACTGTTATTTTTGCTACAAGCCCTGTTGAAACATCAAGCACGAGCTGTGAAAGTGGAATTTCTTCAGGTTTTTCTTGGTTAGCAACAAAAAATGAATATATTAAAGCAATACCAGTTAAAATCAAAATTGTTACAATAACATTGTTTAGGAATTGCTGTTTTGTGTTAATTTTTTTCTTTAACTTCCCTACAGGTTTTTTAAGTTTACTGTTTTTCATATTTTAGATTTATTATCTTTGTTAGTTTGCAAAATTTGATTAAAATGCCGGTACTGTAGCGTAGTTTTTAAGGGGAAACTCATGCTTTTTACCATCTACTAATTTTTTTTAACTAAAACCACACTATAAGCATTACTTAAGGTAATAATATCTTGTTTGAATAAAAACTACAATTTAACATTTATCAGTAATCAAATTACTATAATATAAATACAAAAATAAATATAAACTAATTTATTAGCAGTTTGATATATTAGGCACTCTGTACAGTTCAAAGTATACACGAAAGTTGCTATAATGTGAAAAATGGGAAAATAAATATCCGTGCGTGTTAAGATTGTATATATTTTAAAAAATAAACAGTGCCTACTCTTATAAAAAATAAAAAAATATATCTAAATTATGAAATTCTTGATAATTTTGATGCGGGGTTAGAGTTGTATGGTTTTGAGGTTAAATCAATTCGCAATAAACAGGGCTCACTTGAGGGTTCTTATGTTCGCGTGCGTGGAGGAGAAGTGTTTTTAGTTGGGGCTAATATTCCACCATATCAACAAGCAAATACACCAAAAGACTATGATGCTTATAGGGTTCGTAAATTGCTTATAACAAAAAAAGAAATTACACAGATTACAACAGCTGAAAAGACAAGAGGGCTTACGCTGGTTCCAATTTCCATACACACAAAAGGTCGCAATATTAAACTTTATTTTGGTGTTGCGCGCGGAAAAAAGAAATACGACAAACGAGAAGATCTAAAAAAGAAGGATAGTCGCCGTGATGTTGAAAGAGAAATGAAAGGGTGATTCCAGGAACAGGAGGGGGTATCTAAATCTGTTCTTATTAAAACAGTTGTTTATCAAAACGAACTCTATTTGTCATTGCTAGAGTTTATCTGTCATTGCGAGGTACGAAGCAATCCAGAGTTTTTATGAAAGACTTAAAAAATATTCAAATAAAAAAAGAGCGGATATTAATATCCGCTCTCGGATTTTGTTTTTAGCAAGACAATATCTCGCCGTCCCCAATTGTTATTATGGGGTTCTTAAGAGATGCTTCTGGTATCCAGCCATTATTGTTGTGTATGTCTCCCAATTTAACTAAGAGTCTTTGTCGGCAATGTGCTAACAAAAGCATTGCCTCTTTTTTTGTATTTACAAAGCCTCCTGTAGTTATTTTAAAAATAAATGGCTCACCAACCATATATTTACTGTTTGTTATGTGCTGTGAATCGCTTGAATACAAAACTTCAAAAGTAAAAGTTATCTCTTGCACTTACACACCTCTTTTGTTTATGTTTATTAAATTCTAAAATGAACAAACCTATAGAAAAAATACATCAAAATCAAAAAAAAGCAAGTTTAAAAAATTATCCTGATACCTTGATTGTTTTTTTTGACTGCAATGTATCCTATTTATTATTCTTGTTAAATAAATACGCATCATCTTTTGGTAAATACCCTAGTTCTTTTTTTGCATTTGAAATATCCCAAAATTTTCCTTTATTAGAAGATACTCCATAGTAAATACCAAAACTTGTGTTAGTTATTGTGCTTTTTTCTACGAGTTGTAATAAGTCTCTATGGCTAAGCCATGTTTTCATTGAGCGTGTACCTTTGATTGGTTTATCGTCCTTTAGAACACTCCCAATTCTTAAGCATATTGAAGATAGTTTGTGTAAATCAAAATATTGTCGTGCAAGTACTTCGCAAAAAATTTTACTAGAAGCGTAAAAACCATTTGGTCTTACGGGGTCGTGAGTTCTTATTATTTTTGGTGTAGATTGCTTGTGTAAGCTTGGAGGATATCCTTCATATCCAGCAGTGACGCGGTTTGTGCTTGCAAGAATTACCTTTTTTACTTTGTATTGTTTAGCACACGCATAGATATTATAAGTGCCGACAATATTATTTTTAAGCACGGACTCCCAGCTTGCAACTACACTAGGATCTGCTGCAAGATGAATAATAAAATCTATCCTGCCAATTTTTTGGAAAATATCATTAACTTGTTTAAGTTTTGAAATATCAGCTTTGTAAATATTATTTTTCTTGTCGCTTGTAGTGTCAATGCCATATATGTTCCAAGAATCTTTGAAGTGTTTAAATATAATTTGCCCTATTTTGCCATTACAACCCGTGAGCACAACGGTTGGTTGTTTATTTTTCATATGTTTTTATATATAAAATTATAATATCAAAACTAGTAATTAGGTGGTTTGTGTATAACAGCTTGCATCAATATTCTTAATATTAACTACCACAACAATATCTTTCAAGTATATCGTATTATTATTACATATCTGCTACTTACACACATCTTTTGTTGTTAATTTTATAACACAGGAAATACACCATATTATAGATTAAGGGGGTCTATTGCAAAAACTTGACAATAACACTGTTTTAATTGCATACTAAAGAAGTAAAATACAATAAATGGTTTGTGTTTTTTGGTCATTGTAGTTTTATAGATTATTTTTAGTAGTCTATAAAATGGGGATGATTGGATTAGACAATTGGATATCTCTTATTTGTGCAAAGTTGAGCTCTCGTAACTCATAAAAAGGCGAGAAAATGCCAAGTGCAAACTTGACAAATAAAGCAAAGGCAATGGTTAGTCCATACTTTGCTCCAGCTTACGCTTTAGCCTAGCTGGCATCTTACATACTTGCTGTCTTGTCAGGTGTGATTGGGTGTAATAATGCAAGACTGGTGCTCATAAATTCCTTGCTGTGAGTATAAGACAAAAGGATCGGAAGTGTGGGGTTTTGTTTATTTATTACTCACACAACTTAAAGTTAGTCACTTTTGTGAAAAATGAAATAAACTATACTTTGTAGAAGCATCTCAAGAATACTTTTTGGACCTGGGTTCAATTCCCAGCATCTCCACAAAATAAAGAATATCGTCGGCGTTTTGCCGACGATATTTTCAAGACTAATCAAAAGATAGCACGCCGCATATAATTAAGATGTGATTTAATAAACAATATTAAAATTCAGAACACATAGTCGTTTTTGTGTTCTGTTTCTCTGTGGTTAGATTTTATTGGTAAATAAGTTTAAAATTAGACTATTGCTTTAATGATTTTTGAAAGTTTTTTAAAATCTGAGAATATTATTTTTTGTATTTTACCATTGTAAAAAGAGGCAGCAGGGTGGTAAAGTGCAAAAAAATTTTCTGTGGAACAGTCTTTTATTTTGCGCGTAATTAATTGTCCGTGGATTTTTGATAATTGTTCTTTTGGAAAAAAACAATTAAGAGCCTTGCGTCCAAGAAAGACAATAGCTTGAGGTTTTATTATATTGATTTGTTCTAATAACCAAGGGAGACAGTCATTGATTTCAGTAGAATGAGGGTCGCGATTATCTGGTGGGCGATATTTAACAATGTTTGTTATGTAAACATCCTCTCTTCTTATTTGTATAGAATTAAGTAATTCTGTGAGAAATTTTCCAGACTTACCAACAAAGGGTTTTCCACAGGCATCTTCTTTTTTACCAGGGGCTTCTCCAAGAAAAAGTATTTTTGCGTTCGCAGAACCAACGCCTGGTACCGCCTGAGTAGCATTGTTTTTTAATTTACATACACAGGTTTTTGCCCATTTTTTGTTTACTCTTTGAAGTAATATGTTTTTGTCAGTAATTTGCATATCGTAATTTAAGTATAACTATTTATTTTTGTTTACAAAACAAAACAGCACCTAATAGGTGTGTTCTTCAGAAA
>CAYRGE010000006.1:13116-24583 GCA_964423985.1 uncultured Candidatus Saccharibacteria bacterium
TTAGGTTGTGTTAGTATGTTGGTATGGTGCTTATTCTAAAATATCTGAAGAAGTTTCTTTACAAACTGTTCTTTTTTGTCATTATTCTTTTGTGGTTAGGCATAATTGGTTTAATAAACTCTAAACTAACTGGAGCTTCGCTTGAATCAGGAGGTGTGTGGTTATTGCCTATAGCAATAACTATTCTTACTTTGGTTTTTTGGTTAATATGGCAGAAAGAAATAAAAGAAAACGAAAACACAAAATCTCGTTTTTTAACAATAGCTTCACATCAATTTCGCACACCTCTCACCAGGATGCAGTGGACGCTTGCAAGCCTTTCAAGTGAGCTTAATACAGACAAGCAAAAAGAACTTTTATTGAACATTAAGAGTATGGTTTCGGATTTAGTCAAAGGGTCAAATTACCTACTTGACGCAACAGAAGCAAATAAAAAAAAGAGTTTGTACTATGATTATATTTTTGAAAAAGGAAACTTAAGTGCTTCGTTAAGCTCTGTTCTTGGAATTTATGCACCAGGATTGCAGAATAAAAACATTGCAATTACAACAGATATGAGGCAAGGACTACCTCTAGTTTTTTTCGATCGTGAACGAATAAACCAAGCAATGTCTGTGTTCCTTGAAAATGCAATAATATACACACCTTCTGGTGGAAGTATACATATTAAGCTTTACCTCGAAAAAGAAAACATTGTATTTTCGGTAAGAGACTCAGGTATAGGTATCCAAAAAAATATGTTGACGCATATTTTTACAAAGTTTTTTAGGACAAAAAGAGCAATATCCATGGATGCAAATCGTACTGGGTTAGGATTATCAGTCGCTAAAGACATTATTAAAAATCATAAAGGCAGTGTTTTTGTTAAGTCAGAGGGGCAAGATAAAGGCAGTGTTTTTGGGTTTAAAATACCAATTATAAAATAAAAAATTATGGCAACACTTGCATTTGATATTGAAACAATAGGAGAAGATTTTGACTCGCTTGATGAAACAACCCAAGAAGTAATTACTCATTGGATTAAAAAAGAATCATACAGCGACAAGGAGTATAAAATAGCATTAAAAGAAGTAAAAGAAGGGCTAGGTTTTTCTCCTCTAACAGGTGAGATTGTAGCAATTGGAGTTCTTGATGTGGAAAAAGATAAAGGAGTTGTTTATTTTCAGGCACCTGGAGAAACAATAAAGGAGTTTGAAAAAGACGGAATTACATTCAAGGCAATGAGCGAGAAAGAAATGCTAAAAGGTTTTTGGGAGGGCATAAAGCAATATGACAAGTTTGTGAGTTTTAATGGAAGAGGTTTTGATGTTCCATTTATAACAACAAGGTCTGCTGTGAATAATATAAAGCCAACTAAAGACTTGATGTCTAATAGGTATTTAAATATACAAAAATTTGGAGCTAAGCATATTGATTTACTTGATCAACTCAGCTATTATGGTGCAGTAAGAAAGAAAGGCAGTTTGCATTTATGGGCAAGAGCATTTGGTATTGAAAGCCCCAAAGCAGGCGGTGTTACTGGTGACGATGTCGGAGCTCTTTTTAGGGAAAAAAGATATAAAGATATTGCATTGTATAATGTTCGAGATATTAGGGCAACAAAAGAACTATATGAAAAATGGGTAGAGTATTTCTGTTTTGCATAGTTCTTTTTGAATTATAAAAATTATACAGTTGTGTAGATTTTTGTTAAAATAGATGTTGTTTAAGATAAAATAAAAAAATAAATTATATGATTAAAGATTTTTTGATTAAAAAAATGTTGAAGGCAAAGTTAGGCAAGAGTATTCCAGATTCTGAAATTGATAAAGTGGTTGCTCTTGTAAAAGAAAATCCTGCGCTTTTTCAGAAAATAGGAAATGAAATTCAGGAAAAAATAAAACAAGGCAAAAACCAACAAACAGCAACAATGGAAGTTATGACTGCACATAAAGACGAGCTTCAAAAATTAAATTTGCCCACAAAATAGGTAAAAAAATAAAGATAAAATCAGTTCGTTTTTTGCTAGTCAAATAAACATAGTTAGTCTGGTATATAATTATTAAGAGTTTTCAAATAACAATAATCACTATGTCTCTATCAATAGGTATTGTTGGCTTGCCAAATGTAGGCAAGTCTACGCTTTTTAATGCGTTAACAGAGAAATCTGTTCCTGCAGAAAATTATCCATTTTGCACAATAGACCCATCAGTGGGTATTGTTTTTGTGCCAGACGAGCGACTTGGTGCGTTAAGTTTTTTATCTAAATCAGAAAAAACAATTCCTGCAGTAGTTGAATTTGTTGACATTGCGGGGTTGGTAAAAGGGGCAGCAGAAGGGGAAGGTTTGGGAAATAAATTTCTTGCAAACATACGAGAAGTAGATGCAATTGCTGAAGTTGTGCGAATATATGAAGACGAAAAATTAATTCATGTAAGTGGACAGATTGACCCTATGAGTGATATAGAAGTTATAAACTTAGAGCTTGTTTTGGCAGATATTGATACAACAGCAAAAAGAATTAAAGGAATTGAAAAAGATGTTAAAAAGGGGGATAAAGACGCTGTTTTTGAAAAGGCAACATTGGAAAAACTAGAGACTGCTTTAATAAGCGGAAAGCTGGCCAAGACAATTAATTTTGACGAAAAAGAAGAAGATGTTGTTAGGGCAATTCATTTATTAACAATGAAGCCTATTTTATATGTGTTAAATAAAAAAACAGGAGGGTTGAACCTTGATGAATTAAATGATGATAGATTTTTGAAGCTTAAGAAATTTCTAGATAACACCAACTCTTCATGGGTTATTGTTGATGCAAAAACAGAGGGTGAGTTTATAGGTCTTGACGCAGAAGAGAAGATACTACTCAAAGAAGAGCTGGGTGTTAAGAAAGAATCAGATGTTGATGCCTTAATCAAGAAAAGCTATGAAATGCTTGGATTAATTACTTTTTTTACGACAGGGCAAGACGAAACTCGTGGTTGGACAATAAAAAAGGATTCCACTGCTCCAGTAGCTGGATCTGCTATACATTCTGATTTTCGTGAGAAGTTTATTAGGGCAGAGGTTGTTGACTCAAAAACATTACTTAAGGTTGGCTCACATACCACTGCTCGTGAAAAAGGACTGCTTCGTATTGAGGGGAAAAATTACATTGTTAAAGATGGAGATGTAATAGAGTTTAGAATATAAATTATTTACCAACCTTTTTGCATTACAGAACAGCCTTTAATTAATTACTGGGTTTGTCGTTAAGTAAAAACCACAAAGATTTTGGGAATAGTTCGGTTAGTAGTTTTCTTGGAGAAGTTGTGTTTTTGTAGTCGTGTTTTTTTATTGCATCAAAAAAAGAAACCGCGGTTTGTTCTTTTGCTTCAACGGTCACATAGTTTTTGTTAATAAAATCAAAAAAATGAGTGTCAGAGGTTGCAATATATGGCTTATTGTGTTTTTTTGCAACTTTCTCTGCTTTTTTATTAAGGTTAAAAAAATATGAATAAAACCACGAAAGTTCAATAGCATCAAAAAGATCTATGTATTTTTCAAGATTATCAAACAAGCTAAGTGTTCTGTGAAAATATGGATGTGGTGCGAGTATAAATATTTCTGGGTGCTCTTTTTTGAATTTAATAAGGTCACTAAAAGTGCGAACAGTTTCTGCACTTTTGGGAGAGTTTAAAATAACAACATGGCTTAGTGTTTTTGATGTTTTGTGATTGTAAATATTTGCTTCAATACCAGGGATTAATAACATTCCTTTTGATTTTGCATATTCAATATCACTGGTTGTGCAAACGCAAACTCCGTGACAGGTTACAGCTAGAACATTAAAACCTAAAGATACAAAACGATCAACACCATCTTTAATTGTGTAATCTAAATTGTGATGAGGATCTTCGGCGGCATGAAAATGTAGATTTGCCTTAAGCTTCATTGTTGTGATTGATTAGTGTTGTGATTGATTAGTCTTGTAAAATAAAT
Organism: uncultured Candidatus Saccharibacteria bacterium; assembly: GCA_964423985.1. Lineage (GTDB taxonomy): Bacteria > Patescibacteriota > Minisyncoccia > Phycocordibacterales > CAYRGE01 > CAYRGE01. The sequence goes on from CAYRGE010000006.1 coordinate 17,077, forward strand.
AAATTGTTTATGTTTGAGAGTTTAACATATAAAAATGCGTGCCTTGAAAACAAGACACGCAAAAACATGATTTTACTTTTTTGTTACCACATTGTCTTGTTCAGTAGAAACAAAAAAAACAATAGATGAAGATGTTGCCATTGTGAATATAAGTATATTCACAGAAACAATTGGGAATATCCAAAAATCCCAATAGGTCTGGCAAATAAAAATCATACCGCAGACAATGTGTACTACATGCCGCAACTTACTAAAAAGATGCGATGTGCTGAATCCTAGGAAACACCTCATAATAATACATGTTTCTACTAATATCAGCACTACAAAGTACTCTATGGCAATCACACTGACTCCTTTAAGAAACAGCATATTTGCTACAACAACCAATCCTGCCAGTCTGTCACGAATTGGATCAATTATTTTTCCAATTCGTGTATGGTTGTTGTGTCTTCTTGCAGAGGCTCCATCTAATAAATCCGAAACTACTGCTCCGTAAAAAAATACCAACGGAGCTAAAAAAACAATAAAACCTGTTGTAAACTGAAACGCATAAAATAATATTGCGATAATTCCTGATATTGTCCACGCATTTGCACGCGTAAGGTATTTATTATAAACGACCACTTGCTTCTTGTTTTTTCTCCTACTCATCTCACCACCTCCTTGTTTGTGGTATTTGTAATTTAAGGTGCATTCTTGTTTAATTGTTTAGTAACTTGCTCATTAAAAAGAAAAATTGATTATATGGGCAAAAAACTAAACAACCTCAACATTTTTTTAATCTTTTAGAATAGTAGCACTTTTTATGGATTTTGTCTATGGTGCACATTGTGTAAATTGCATAAAAGAGGGTTTTGTGATAATATCTATTCCTGAGTGTAGCTTTTTTAGAGTTGCAATCCAAACAAAACAAATATCTGCGTAAGTCCCGTTTTTGTCTTTTGGCAAGTAACGGGTTTTGCGTTTAATGTGTTAAAATTATTATATTGCATTATTGTCGTATTGTTATTATAATACAGATGTTTGTGTATATATATGACTGGCGGTTGCACTCATAGATATTTGTTTGGAGTTCTGCTCTGCCAGTCATATATATACAGAAATTACAGACCATGAATTTTAGGGAAAACATATCATTAAAAAAACATACAACAATGCGAGTTGGTGGGCCAGCTCGTTATTTTTTTGAAACTAAAAATATTTCGGACATCAACGAAGCTGTTATTTTTGCTCGTACTAACAACTTACCTATTTTCACACTGGGGGGCGGAACAAATACAATTTTTAGCGATGAAGGATTTTCAGGTGTTGTTATTGCTGTAAAAAACAAAGGTGTAATTATTGAAAACAAAAACAATAAGCAAGTGCGTGTTATTGTGGAAGCTGGAGAGGATCTTGATGTTGTTGTAGAAAAAACAGTTTTAAAAAACCTATATGGACTAGAAAACCTATCTCTTATTCCAGGAACAATTGGTGGTTGTGTTGTTCAAAACTCTGGTGCTTACGGAAAAGAAGTAAGCGAGTTTGTTGAGTGGGTGAAAGTGCTTAACACTAACACAATGCAGACACAAGTGTTGCTTGGTGATGAGTGTGAGTTTGGCTATCGCAATAGTATTTTCAAAAAAGAAGCTGGGAAAAATCTTATTGTTTTGAGTGTTTCGTTTTTGCTAAAAACAGAAAGTAATTTGTTTTTAGAATATGGAGACATAAAAAAACTTATGAATAAAAATAACATAAAAAACCCAGAAATTAGAGACGCAAGAGATATTATAATAGAAATACGGAGGGATAAGTTTTTAGACATAGAAAAATTTGGTACAGCTGGCTCTTTTTTTAAAAACCCGGTTGTTAGTAAGGAGTATGCAAAAGAGCTTAAGGTTAGGTATGCAGATATGCCAGAGTATTATAGAGGAGAAAAATTTGTAATGCTGTCAGCTGGGTATTTAATTGACAATATTGGGTTTAAGGGCGTGATAGATGGCAGTGTTGGTACATATTGCAAGCACGCACTTATTTTATTAAACCTAAAAAATGCAACCACAAAAGAATTGTTTTTATTTTCTGAAAAGATAAAAAAAGAAGTTAAAAACAAAACAGGAATTGTGCTTGAGGAAGAGGTTGTGTTTGTAAAAAATAAATGAGTTAATAAAATAAATGGGACTAACTACCATTTATTCCATTTTTAATATAAAATTCTAAATCTAACACAATATCATTGTCTGTGGTTTTATAGCAATGACTTTGTTGTGTCTTGTGCTAAGATAATAATATTATGCAAATTTTTAAGAAAATATTTGGAGACGAAAGTACAAAAGCGATAAAGACAATGACTCCTGTTGTTGAGCGTATTAATGAACTTGAGTCTGAGATAGAAGGTCTTTCAGATGAATCTCTTAAAGGCAAAACAGAAAGCCTAAAGAAACGATTAGCAGATGGCGAGGAGCTTGATGATATTTTACCAGAAGCATTTGCTTTGGTTCGTGAATCTGCAAAAAGAACATTGTCGCAACGACATTATGATGTTCAATTATTTGGAGGAATAGTGCTTCACCAAGGAGGCATAGCAGAGATGATGACAGGAGAAGGGAAAACGCTCGTTGCGACACTTCCTATTTACCTCAATGCACTTACAGGAAAAGGAGTACATGTTATTACTGTTAATGACTACTTATCTCGCAGAGATGCCGTGTGGATGGGTCAAATATACGCCCTCCTAGGACTTTCAGTGGGTGTTATCAATAGTGGTCCCGAGTCTTATTTATACGACTCAGGACATCAAGAAGCAGATAAAGAGCGTGACGAACTAGGTGTTTATAAAATTAAATATGAATTTTTGCGTGAATGTACTCGCAAGGAGGCATACAATGCAGACATAACATATGGAACAAATAATGAGTTCGGTTTTGACTATCTACGAGACAACATTGCATACTCAAAAGAGGCGTTGGTACAACGACTACCAGAAGACGGTGGACATAATTTTGCCATAGTTGATGAAATAGATTCAATACTAATTGACGAGGCACGAACACCGTTAATTATTTCTGCTCCAGGTGAAGAGTCTGAGGATTTGTATGCAAAATTTGCTAAAATTGCTTCAGTGATGAAAGATACGGAAGATTATGTTGTTGACGAGAAACTAAAAGCTGTTTCTATCACAGATGCTGGAATTACAAAAGCTGAGAAAACACTTGGTGTTGACAATATCTATACAGAGAAAGGAATTAAATATGTTCACCATCTAGAAACAGCTATTAGGGCAATGGCTATTTTTAAAAAAGACAAGGAATATGTTGTTCGCGATGGAGAGGTGGTAATAGTTGACGAGTTTACTGGACGCTTGCAACCAGGGAGACGATGGAGTCAGGGGTTGCACCAAGCAGTTGAAGCAAAAGAGGGTGTCTCTGTGCAAAAAGAGTCGCGCACGATTGCATCAATTACATTTCAGAATTATTTTCGTAGCTATAAAAAACTTGCTGGAATGACGGGAACAGCATCAACCTCAAGCGAAGAGTTTCACAAAGTATATAGCTTGAATGTAATTACTATTCCAACAAACAAAAAATCAAAAAGAATAGATAGAAACGACCTCATTTTTCAGACGAACCAAGGTAAATTAAGCGCAATAGCAAAAAAAGTAAAAGAGTTAAATAAAAAAGGTCAACCAGTTTTGATTTGTACGGTATCAATTGAAAACAATGAAAAAGTGTCAAGATTTCTTTTAGCAGAAGGGGTATCCCACGAAATGCTTAATGCAAAAAACCATGAACGCGAAGGTCAAATTATTGCTCAAGCAGGTAGAGAGGGAGCTGTTACTATTGCGACAAATATGGCTGGGCGTGGTGTTGATATTAAACTTGGCGGTATGCCTCAAAGTACTGAGTGTTATGAAAAAATTAAAAATCTAGGAGGTTTATTTGTTCTTGGCACAGAGAGGCACGAGGCTAGGAGGATTGACAACCAACTTCGTGGTCGCTCTGGAAGACAGGGCGACTCTGGTGAAACACAGTTCTTTGTTTCGCTTGAAGATAAGCTAATGCGTGTTTTTGCATCAGATATAATAAAAAAAATGATGGGGCGTTTTGGTATTTCTGAAGACCAGCCCATTGAAAACAAACTAATAACTCGCTCTCTTGAGAGTGCGCAGACGAAAATTGAAGGTATGCATTTTGATTCGCGAAAACATATTCTTGATTACGATAATGTTATGAATCACCAGCGAGAATATATTTATTCGCGTAGACGCGACTTGTTGCTTGGTGGTCACGAGTTGGTTGGTGGTTTTTTGAGTGAAGTTGCGGGAGACAATGAAGATAATAAAAAAATAATAGAAGACAAAAAAAACACACTAGAGGAAACTGTTTTTTATGAAGTAGCAAGAAGAGTTGCATTACAAACAATGGATATGTTTTGGATGGATCATCTGGATGCTATGGATTACCTTCGTTCAAGTGTTGGGCTTCGTGCATATGGGCAACGAGATCCACTAGTTGAATACAAACAAGAAGGACTCAGGTTGTTTAAGGAGATGAAAGAAGGCATAAAAATACACATACTTGATACCTTGCCGAGAGTGAGTGTTGCAGTATCTGAAAAAGGAGAAGAGCGAGCCAAGAAGTTGTACGACAGTGCTAAGCGTAGTGGTGGAGACGATGAGGATATGGAACAAAAAACACTGTCAAGGGAACGAAAAAAAGATGGAACAAAAATTGGACGTAACGATCCGTGTCCTTGCGGAGCAAAAAATACAAATGGAACTTATGTGAAATACAAACGCTGTCATGGTAAATAATTAAAAAAATATGAAAAAACAACAAAACATAGAGACTGCTTTTTTCCTCGTGGTATTTACAGGTTTAATATATCTAACATATATCTTATTCAGTCCGTTTTTAGTTGCATTGTTTTTAGCATTAGTTTTAGTGGTTGTTTTTAGTCCAGCTCATACCAAAATACTTAAATTACTAAAAGGACACAGGTCGTTATCCGCGCTTTTAAGTGTAGTGATTGTTGTTTTTGCCATTATGGTGCCATTTTCTGTGATTATCACCTTGTTGTTTCAGGAAGCTATTTCGCTATATGAAAATATTGCTCAAGGTGGTGGCGCTTTAGTTTTTGCAGATAAACACCTAGATATATTAGAGGGGTATGTTAACAATATTGCACCAGCATTGTCGCTTGATTTTAATATACAATCTCATGTTGAAGTAATTCTTGAGTGGTTTATTAGCAATATAAATACATTCCTATCTGGCATCGTGGGTTTTGTTTTGAGTTTTTTTATAATGCTTTTTGCTATTTATTTTCTATTTAAAGACGGCGTATTTTTGCGTAAAAAAATAGTAGAATTAAGCCCTTTTTCAGATGAATATGATGAAAAGATCTTAAAACAACTTGAGATAGCGGTAAACTCAGGAATGAAAAGCCAGCTCGCAATAGCTGCCATACAAGGAACTTTAACTGGAATTGGTTTTCTTATATTTGGAATTTCAAATCCAGTATTATGGGGTTTTGTGGCGGCATTTGCGGCATTAATACCAGCGGTTGGAACAGGTATTGTTATAATTCCTACAGGAATTTATTTACTTATTATTGGGCAAGTCATATCTGGTGCAGGAATAATTATTTGGGGTGTTCTTATTGTTGGGCTTGTTGATAATCTTTTAAGGCCGATTTTGCTAGAAAAAGGAATAAATATTCACTCATTTATTCTTCTACTTTCAATTTTTGGTGGATTAATCTTGTTTGGTCCAATTGGCGTTATAGCAGGTCCAATCGTTATTGCATTTTTGTTTTCCCTTCTTGAGATTTATCCACAGATAATGAAACAACATAAAATAGACTAAAACAATGGAAAGGATTATTAAAAATTTTAAACAACTAGCAACAACACCACTGCGCGTTGATGCACTTTCAATTCTTGAGGCGGGCTATAAATCAATTAATACAAAAAATGTAATAAAAAAAGAGATTAGGCTTGTTGGTAAAACTCTTTTTATATTGGATAAATCAATAGACTTAAGTATATATAATCGTATATTTTTTATTGGGATAGGAAAATGTGCAGCAGATGCGGCAATTGGAATAGAGAATGTTCTTGGTGATTACATTGATGACGGAATAGTTGTTGATATGCGTAAGGTTGCTCTCAAGAAAATTAGATCGTTTGTAGGAACACATCCATTTCCCTCGGAACAAAATGTGGCGATCACTCGTCTTGTTAAGGAATTACTTGAAAACGCAAATGAAAGAGATTTAATAATAACTGTTATTTCTGGTGGTGGTTCGTCTTTGTTGTGCTTACCACACAAAACAACACATCAAGTACTTACAAAAATAACAAGTTCTTTAATGAAGCAAGGTGCAACGATTGACGAAGTTAACACAATCAGAAAGCATACATCTGATATACAAGGAGGGCAGTTTGCAAAACTTGCATATCCTGCACGCGTCGTGTCAATCATTTTTTCAGATGTACCAGGAGATGATTTAAGTGTAATAGCCTCAGGCCCGACAGTTATGGATACAACACAAATAAATGATGCAGAAAATATTTTTAAAAAATACGATATTAAAAAACTTTGCGGTGTGCCTGAATGTGAGATTATTGAAACACCTAAAGAATTAAAATATTTTGAAAATGTAGATAACATTCTTTTAGTCACAAATAAGCGAGCGCTTAATGCAATGAAAAAGAAGGCTGAATTACTTGAGTACAAAGCAGTGATTGTTGATTCTAAAATAGAAGGAGAAGCAAGAGAGGTCGGCGTGTCGCTTGCAAATAAAGGGAATATGCCACGCACTTGTTTTTTGTATGGAGGAGAAACAACGGTTACTATTAACCCGTCTGTCTCTGATGGTGTTGGTGGTAGGTGTCAAGAATTAGCACTAAGTTCTATTCCTTTTATAGATACCCACAGTATTTTAGTTGCATCAGCAAGCGATGGGTGGGATAATACTGATATGGCTGGTGCAATTGCTGATAGTAAAATTCGCAATTATGCAAAAATGCTTTCTCTGGAAAGTGGAGACTGGCTAGAAAAAAATCAGTCCTATGGTTTTTTTGAAAAAACAAAAGGACATATTAATACAGGTAGAACAGGCATGAATGTTTCAGATTTATATTTTACGCTAAATAATTCTGAAAAGTAAGCTACTGCAAGATGGTAAGATATTAATTTCAGTTGAATGGTTGCAAAATAAGAGATAGTGGGGTTTTTATAAGTACATTACATAATTAATATAATATATGGAAGACTGGAAAAAAGAAAAAAATATCTTGTGGTTTGATCAGGTTTCAAATGACGATGTTGCTCTTGTTGGTGGCAAAAATGCATCACTAGGAGAAATGTACACACAGCTTGTTCCAGAAGGAATAAATGTTCCAAATGGTTTTATTGTAACTTCTTATGCATATCGTGTGTTCATAGGAGCAACTAAACTAGGCTCTATTATTGAAAAAGAATTAACTGGGTTCGACGGCAAAGATGTGCGGATGTTGCAGCAA
>CAYRGE010000007.1:0-22047 GCA_964423985.1 uncultured Candidatus Saccharibacteria bacterium
AACTACACTTGCTCGTAGGAGCATTAAAACATCTCTTGCAAAAGAACACAGTGGTCAGTAAATACATAGCTTAATATATGTCCACCATTGTGAACTCTAGATTACTTCGTCGTTCCGCTACCGCTACACTCCTCGCAAAGACGTAGGATGGATAGTTATTTATGAAGAGAATGTATTCCCGCTACACTTCTCGCAAAGACGGGGACAAATATTAAATTGTGAAGTTTTTAATGTTGTACATTTCCAGATTTTCTTGTTCTTCTTTTTTTTGTTGCTCTAGCATCTTTTCTTTTTTCTCTACTTCTAATTCCTCGCTTGATTTTTTTTCATCATTCGTATTACTTATTTCTTCTTCCTCGTTTATATCTTCTAAATAAATTTCTTCTTGTTTGTTTTGCTGTTTACTGATGTGTTCTAAAAGTTGCTTCAAATCATCCTCAGAAGAGAAGTCTATTGTGATTTTTCCACCAATCTCACGAGACTCAATTTGCACTCTCGTTCCTAGTTTCTTTGTAAGATTCTTTTCCATCTCTAAGATTTCAGAACTAAAGACATTTTCTTTTTTCCTTATTTTATCTTGTGCAATTCTTCTTGCAATACCTTCCGCATCGCGAACAGTAAGTTTCTTTAATAAAATCTCCTCAAACAAAGTGTCCTGCTCTTCTTTTCTGTCACATAACATCATTAAAGGACGAGTATGCCCTTCTGTTATTTTACCTTCAGCAAGAGCTGTTTGAATTACTTTAGGAAGCGAAAGTAGTCGCAAGCTATTTGAAATATATTCACGACTTTTATTTACTTTTTTAGCAACTTGTATGTGTTTAAAATTAAAATCCTTAACAAGTTTATTGAATGCTAGCGCTCGGTCAATGGGGTTTAGGTCTTCTCGTTGTATATTTTCAACTATGGCAATTTCAAGTTTCACTCGTTCACTATCTTCTACGCTTCTAATAACAACTGGGACTTGACCAACTTCTGCAATCCTTGATGCACGCAACCTTCTCTCTCCAGCGATTAATTCATATTCAACAACAATTCCACCATCAGCTTTTTCTACTTCATGACGGGTTACCACAAGTGGTTGAAGAATGCCATATTGTCTTATTGATTCTGCAAGATCACGCAATTTATCTTCATCAAAAGTTCGCCTAGGTTGGTACGGATTAGGGCGAACTCGTCCTGTGTCTATCCAAAAAATTGAATTATTATCTTGTGGTTGCATTTTTATTTTTACTAAGTTATTTTTAAATATATATAATTACATATTATTGTATCACGATATAAAGCGACATCAAATTTATCAAACAACAACATCTTTGCGAGGAGTAAAATGAGATGAAACGACGAAGCAATCCAGTAATCGTGATAATATAACAGTATGGTAGAGTGTTTAAAAAAGTAATTATTAGTATTGTTTTATTTTTTGTTTATTTAATAAAAACTAGAATTATGCAGCTTTTGTCTAAAAAATATTGACTACACACAACACCACCCTAAGTTTCTTATATTTTAAAAATAATGCAAAAACCAAAACTGTTAATCGTACTAGGGCCAACATCTGCTGGTAAAAGCGATTTGGCGGTTATGTTGGCAAAAGAATTTAATGGCGAAATTATATCTGCTGACTCACGACAAGTTTACAAAGGGCTTGATATAGGATCTGGTAAAATCACAAAAACAGAGATGCGAAATGTGCCACATTATTTATTAAGTGTAACTAGCCCAAAGAAACAATTTTCTGTTGCATTGTTTAAAAAGAAAGCTGAAAGAGCGATTGTGGATATATTAAGGCGAAATAAGCTACCAATAATATGCGGTGGTACTGGTTTCTACATTCAAGCACTTGTAGGTAATGTTACCCTACCAGAAGTGCCTGTTAATAAAAACTTGCGAAAAGATTTAGCAAAAAAAGAAACCTCTGAGCTTTTTAATATTCTTAAAAAAATAGACTCCACAAGAGCAGAAAACATTGATTGCCATAATCCACGACGAATTATTAGGGCAATAGAGATTGCAAGATATCTTGGGTATGTGCCAGCCATAGATAAAAACACGCCTACAAAATACGACACATTATTTATTGGACTTGATATACCAAGCGATAAATTAAAAGAGCGAATAAAAACACGCCTACAAAAAAGAATGCGTACGGGGATGTTGTCAGAGGCGGTGTGTTTGCACAAGCAAGGATTGTCATATAAACGAATGGAAGAATTAGGTCTTGAGTATAGACATCTTGCAATTTTTCTAAAAGGAGGTACTACAAAAAAAGAAATGATTGAACAATTAAATACAAAGATTTGGCATTATGCAAAACGACAACGAACTTGGTTTAAGAGAAATAAGCAAACTCACTGGTTTAACCCTCTTAAAAAAACTGATATTAAAAAGGTCAGATTATTAGTAAAAAAATTTATATCTTCGGAGCAATAGATTTAAAAAATGTTATTTAAAAACAATATTAATTGTTGGCATAGTTTTTATTTATGGTGCTTGAAAAAAATCCAAAACACCTAGTTTATCTATTAGGCTTTTCTGTGTATTTATAATAATTTTAAAAGTAATTTAATTAGTTTCTTAACAACACAAAAAATACCTCGCTCTCTAAAATTTGCGGGTCCACCAGGACTTGAACCTGGAACGACGGTTTTGGAGACCGTTGTTTTACCAATTAAACTATGGACCCTGAACACAAATATTGTGTTATTTAGAAATACGGCAACTATGGTATTTCTAGTATGTGGTTTTTTTAAAAAAATCCACCCAACTCCATACAGAAAAACAGAAAACTATTTCTTTGCTTCTTTGTGTGTAATATGTTGTTTACACCATTTGCAGTATTTCTTAAGCTCAATTTTTCTTTGAACTTGCTTTCTGTTTCTACTAGTCCAGTAGTTAGTTCGCTTGCAGTCCTTGCATACTAATTTTATCAGATGATCTTGTGACATATTTTTTCTATAAAATCTAAATTAACACCACTTAACATTTGTTATCATACCAAACTAAAGCATATTTTCAAAGTTTTTAACCACAACGATGACAAAGCATCACAAAATCCTTGATTATTTTAATTAAAAATTAAAATAATTTATACAACAACTACTCCATAAAAAGAACATAACCACTCTTATATGTCTTTTAACAAAAAACTATTTTATAGGATTGCTTATTTTCCCCATAAATAAAATTTTTCCAGTTCTTGTTTCTTGTATCAAGAACAAAAACGGGCGATCGGCACGAAAAACTACTGGCATTGCTACGCTTGTTACTCCAATTGAAACACCCGTAGCCGCCGCTGCTTCAGTCCCCTCTTCGTTTACTTCAACAAAAGACTGATGTATTACTGCTTGAATAAAGAGGTTTTGTGTTCCATCTATTCCAGAAAAATCTGCTGTTCTGTGGGTGAAAGCTGACGGCATTCCCATTGCTTTTAATTTATTATTTAATAGATATCTGTTATTAAGCGAAAATTTTGGTAAATAAATATCTACTTGTTGTTTTTTAAGAATACTCTTCCAGCGGCTTAGGCTCTCTGTCGTTAGGGATTTTTCTAAGTCTTTTATATCATTATTGTATTTTGGAAGTAACACCAACATAGATATTTCCTCTCCTTCGTATGGAATCTCAAGAATTTGTAGTTCTTCTGTCTCTGCATATTTAAATAATACCTCACTTCCCCTCTTGCTCATCATTGGCACTTTTACTTTTTTATTACCACCAACACTAAAATACTCTTCTTTAGTATTATCTTTTTCAAATTGATTAGCCCAATCTCCTTTAAAATAAATTGCATTAGTTAAAACTAGACGCGTTAAGGCATTTAGTGTTCCTTCTGGAAATAAGTTTTTAATCTTATTATTTGTTTCTTGTTCAACCCAGCTGTTTATTTTTTTTCTAGACTCTTCTGTTGCCCCAACAAAATCTACACTAACAGCCTTGCCACCATAATATTTACTCACCACATCTTTAAATTCATCTAAAAACTGGTAGTCTTTTTGCATCCATAATGCATTGGCTGTTTGTAGTTTATGTTTTGTGTCTTCTCTATTTAATCTGCTGGAAATCACCTGCATTGCTAGTCTGCGAATTGCATCGTCTTTTTGAAAGTTAAATACCGACCTAATTTCATTTGCCGTATCTCCACGCGCGCCTTCATATACCATCGCCATTGCTGTAGAGATGCTGTATGGTGAGAAAAAGATATTTTCTCGTGGGTTTTCATTGCTCAAAATAGAATGGAACTCTAATGCAAACTTATTGTTAGCATTTACTATATTATTTATATCCTCGCTAGCAATAACCGTGTCGTCTTTTGTGTCATCAATGACTATTGGATCATTTATTTTTGTCTTGTCATTGTTAAAAATAAAAACACCCACAACAACAAGGACAACCAACAATGCACCTAATATTAAATTTTTCTTGCTCATAATTTTGTTGATTATTTATAATAAATTACCTTAATTTAATAATATTTTTTAAAAAACATACAAACAGCTACTAGCAAAAAATATTATATAGATTTTACTAAATAATTAATATCTCCATTATATCAAGCCCCTTCCTGTTTTCAAGATACTTAATATTATCTGGTGTTGAAAAATTAAAAAATAATTTATAGAGAAAAGCGAGCCCTTCACTATAATTTGTGTCTGGTTTTTGGGGGACAGCTCAAACCGCGTGGCTTGAGTTCAAAAAATATTTTTCGGTCTTATTTATCAGACAGGCTTTTGTTTTTTTCTTATAAATTTGATTTTTCGTTTTTAAAAATGGAATAGAGGATTACAGTTTTCGTTTTTAAAAATGGAATAGAGGATTACAGGGTGATTGCCCTGAGTCCAAAATACCTTATTTATGAACTTATTTTTTTAAGCAAATGCAAACATTTATTGTTGTGCAGGAATCATTTCTTCTACTTCAGCCTCTACTTCTCCATTCAACATTTTTATAATAGTATCACCAATATGATAGCCAAGATTTACAGGGACAGCATTACCAATTTGTTTGTACTGTTGAGATATTGAGCCTGAAAACTTCCAACTATCTGGAAATGTTTGTATTCTTGCATATTCACGAACTGTTAGTGGCCTGGTTTCTTCTGGATGACATCGTTCAGTTTGTTTTTGAGCAGGGCTACAAGTTAAAGTAAGTGATGGTTCGTCCCAAGAAAGTCGTCTAGCCATTCCTGTTTTTCCACCACCCATATAAAAACTTGCACCCATATATTCTTTCTGTAGCTTTTCTGGTAATTCTCTCCAATATCCACCAGGTGGAATGAGTTCTAAAATTTTTCTCTTCTTTTCTGGGTATTGTTGGCCTTCAGATTTTGGACATTTGTATAGTGCTTCTAGAAGTGGAATTATATAATCTTTTTCTTTTGGAAAAGCTATAGGAATATCTAAATCATTTCGTACTCCGATAATTATTAAACGTTCCCGTTTTTGTGATACATCTAAATATTGCGATCTAAGAACTTTGTATTTTACTCTATAGCCTAATTCCTCCAAAACAGAAACCATTGTTTTGAGTGTTTTTCCACCGTCATGCCTAAGTAAACCTTTAACATTTTCTCCAATAGCAATTTTTGGTTTAACTTCTTTTACACATCTAGCAAATTCAAAAAATAAGGTACCTCGGATATCTTCAAAACCCATTTTTTTACCAGCGTAGGAAAAGGTCTGGCAAGGAAAACCACCTTGAACTATGTCTGCTTGCCCTTCTTCAAATTTTAAATTTCTAACGTCATCTTCAATTACATTCCAATCCGGTCGGTTTATTCGTAAAGTCTCACAGGCATATTTATCATATTCATTTAATAAAACGTGCTCAATGCCTGCATTTTCCATACCTATTGCAGTTCCACCTGCACCAGCAAATAATTCAATAGCTGTATAGGGTGATTTTTTCTTGTTTTTTAAAATTTTAAATTTTTTTACCTTACTACCAGATTTATTTTGGATTCTTTTAATTTCATCTAATAAAAAAATTCTTGCATTTCTTTCATTTCTAAATGATTTAATTAAACCTGATTTGTCCCAGCGTCTAATTGTGTCAATAGAAATATTTAAAAGATTGGCAGCTTCACCAGCTGTAAAATATTTTTGTTTAATTTGCATAAAAATAATGATAAATATCCATCTATCATTACTATAGCAAATAACCAATACCTATGCAAAGGTTATTATGTGGAAAAAGCCATTCTAAATAGCTCAAAATATTCTTTAGCTTCTTTTTTACTTAGCTTATATTTGTGGTTATCAATAATAACGTGTGGTAATACCTCAAACAATTCCTGAAGTGCATTTTCCCTCCCTGTTGCTAATGCATAAAAACTTACTCCATCAATAACTCTTATCTTGTCTCGTATAGGTCTGTGTTTTTTAGTTTTATTGTCAGGAGGTGTAAATGGTTTATTATATTTTTTCTTTCCCTGTGGGATTACTTCAACAAAATAGCCTATATAATCATGATATTCTGGTGTTTTTAGCTTTGATTTAATTGCGTCATAAATTTCAATTTTATGATTGCCTTTTGTAGTATTAAATTTGTTTTTTACTTCTGCAATTACTTTCATTTCTGGATTAGCAACATCTAAGCCACCACCTGTTCCTAAGTCTTCCCATCCATAAATAGAGCCCAGTACTTCTTGATGAAAAACACCAATAGCATTTTGCATAGTTTTTTGTGTTTGCCTTGCTTTTTCTAGCTCAATCCATTCTTTATAAGAAATTGAGTGTGTTATTCCCTGAAATAAAGCTGAAAATGGATCTACAACATTTTTGTGCAGCTTAATTTGTGCATCGTGTTCTGCTGTCTCAATTATTTTAACTACATTAGAAACTGCGGAACATAGATCTTTGTCTGAAATAAATTCTAGATATGACATATTTGTTTTCTCATTTTTTAGGAAATTTTTGTAATGCAATTTCCCAGTTTTTCATCTTAATTATAAACCTTGCTAACTCCTGAAAACTATTTCATCTAATTGGCTATTATCCAAACCTTACAATAGTGTTATAAGGTTTGGGTAATAATTTGTATGCTATTTAACTTTTTCTATTATGGTGCGCCGGGCAGGATTTGAACCTGCGTAGACATAAAGTCGTTGGATTTACAGTCCAATGCGATTGACCACTCCGCCACCGACGCATATTTATTTATACAATTTTAAGATATTTTAATTTACAATAATTAAATATATCTAATGCATAACTAGTAACTAATGTACCATAAAAAACCCTTCTATTCCAAACTTTTTTCTATTTGTCTTTTTTTTTGTTAGTATGCCTACTGTGTTAATATAAGTAAATAAATTTCTAAATATGAAAATACTTTCTATTGAAACATCTTGCGACGAAACAGCCATAAGTATTGTTGAGGCAAATGGCTTATATCCAAATACTATATTTAATATTTTAGGCAATTTTGTATTATCGCAAGCAGAATTACACTCACAATATGGTGGAGTATTTCCAAGCCTAGCCAAAAGAGAACATTCAAAAAATTTAATTCCTGTATTCAAGAAAGTATTAAAAGAATCAAATTCTTTAATGATAAAAGATGATACGGAAGCCAGTGAAATGCCTCACGAAACTAAAAACGAATTAGAATTACTTTTTACAAGAGAGGCTGAATTATTAGAAGAATTTTTAAAAGAAATTGTGCTAATAAAAAAACCTCCTATAGATTTGATTGCTGTAACAGCTGGACCAGGACTTGAGCCAGCTCTTTGGGTTGGCATAAATTTTGCAAAAGCACTCGCTCTTATTTGGGATATTCCAATATTACCAGTGAATCATATGGAAGGACATATTATGTCAAGTATGGTTAAAGCTGGGCAAACAGATGATATCCAAAATACTAGAGATATTAATTTTCCATCTATAGCACTTTTAATTTCAGGCGGACATACAGAGATAGTTTTAATGAAAAAACTGCTTGATTATAAAATCATAGGACAAACTTGCGACGATGCCATTGGTGAAGCCTTTGATAAGGTTGCGAGAATGCTTGGTTTCCCATATCCAGGGGGTCCACATATTTCTAAATTAGCAGAAAAGGGACAAGTAAACCCAGAATACAAACTCCCTCGTCCAATGATTAATTCAAGTAATTATAATTTTTCATTTTCAGGAATAAAAACAGCGGTGCTATACAAGCTAAAAAGTATTAAAGATATTTCCATAGAAAATAAGCAGGACTTAGCACTTGAATTTGAAACAGCAGTTGCAGATGTTTTAATAAAAAAAACGCTAGATGCAGTGGATGAATATAATGCACAAACTCTAATTCTAGGTGGTGGAGTATCTGCAAATAACAGAATTCGCAGAAGATTTAAAGAGGAAGTAAGTAAGAAATATGCTAACACTGAATTAATAGTCCCCGATATAAATCTCTCAACAGACAATGCACTGATGATTGCAATCACAGCATATTTTCACACAAAAAATAAAAAAGGTAAGAAAAATGATTACACCAAAATCTGTGCTGATGGAAATATGAATTTTTAATTTTTTAGGGTGTGTTTTGTATGTCTGTGTCTTTGTGTATCGTACGAGATAAAAAATAATATTTAAATACAAGGTATTAAAAAATGGCACTTGTTTTTAAGGTTTTATGCTATTTGCTTCGTCGTTCCGCTACCGCTACACTCCTCGCAATGACAATGGGTGTTACTACCATTGCGAGGTACGAAGCAATCCAGAGTTATTGACAAAATTTTGTATTTATGCTTATATTAATAAATAGTGTTGTGTTTTTAGCACTATTGTGAATAGCATCTTAAAGGGATGCTATTTTGTTTGTACAGCATTTATTTTATTTATCTTAATTATTATGAACATTAAAACTCTTTTGCTTTTATTCAACATCTCACCAAACAAAAGGGTTGGACTACTATATGAAATATATTATCGTATTACTCATTATGGGACTTACGGCTACTGCAAGCGCGGTAGCTCCAGTATTTTCTCACAACATAGATTCAAAAGAAAAGATGTGTGCCATAATAGGCAACGAGGAAGAAATAATCTGGTTTGCACGAGCTATTTTTTCAGAAACAAAAAGAGCTGATGAAATGGTTTTGGTTGCTTGGGTAATTCGCAATCGCGTTGATAGTGAATTCCGTGGCGACAACACATATATTGCTGTTGTAACGAGGTCAAAGCAGTTTTCTGGTTTAAACAAAGGAGACAAACAATATAATACAAACACCTCTCTAGACTTCAACAACAAAGATGCAGTCTGGCTAAAAGCTGTTGCTGTCGCAAGAAGTGTATATGAAGCCCAAGCTTACACTAGTCCTATATCTAGAAATGTAAAACATTTCTATTCGCCAATAAGCGCACGAGTTACACCAGAATGGGCTAAAAACAATGAACCTTACCGCGTTCTAAAGAGCGACAATGGCAAGTCTGCACGATTTGCTTTTTATGCTGACATAAAATAACAAACACAATACCAACCCCATAACATTGATTATAGATACTACTCAAGTGTAATGAAAATCAATACCACTACAACAGAAAGAGAAATAGATTGGTTGCTAGATGAAAAATATAGTGGAAAAACTTCCTCTGCTTTTTTTGATGATATCAATAGACTCAAAAATGGCGAGCCACTGGCATTCATTATTGGAAACATTCCATTTCTGGGGGCAACGATAGACCTATCATCAAAACCCCTCATACCTCGCACGGAAACTGAATTTTGGGTTGAAAAAGCAATAAAACAAATACAACAGACAAAGAAAGGCACCGTACATTGCCTTGACCTTTTTGCTGGTTCTGGCTGTATTGGTATTGCGGTATTGTTGAATATCCATAATTCTATTGTTGATTTTGGAGAAAAAGAAAAACACCACATATTCCAAATTAGTAAAAATCTAGTACTAAATAAAATTAACTCAACACGAACCAGTGTTTTTGTTTCCGATGTATTTGAAAGCATTCCAGCTCGTAGTTATGATTACATTTTTGCAAATCCACCATATGTGGATATCCAAAACAAACAACTTGTTGATAGGTCTGTATTTAATTGGGAGCCACAGGAAGCTGTTTTTAGCAAAGATGGAGGTTTTTTCTTTATTAAGCAAATACTAAAAAGTGCATATCAATATCTTTCAAAAAATGGAACTATTTTTCTTGAGTTTAGTCCAGTTCAAAAAAACAAAATTAAAGAATTAGCCACTGCTTATGAATACACAGTAGATTTTAAAAAAGACCAGTATAGGAAATATCGCCTTGCTGTCTTTACTAAAAACGATTCTTAAAAAACCACTTTAATTGTTTGTTTAGTTTCTGTATATTGTTTTAAAAAAAATTCTAAAATTGACTAAACATTTTTTCAATTTTTTCCTTCCTGTTTCTAGGGGTTTCAGAAAATATGGACACAAAACAAACATCGTCTTACGAGATTTATTGAAAAATATCTTACTTTCTAACCTTTTACCGAACACTTATACATTGGCTTGTTAAAAACTTCGTAAGGTGTGCACTTTTTGGGAGTCAGTTCAGTTATCTGTTATTGGGAGCTCTATTTGTCATTGCGAGAGTTTATTTGTCATTGCGAACACTATCTGTCATTGCGAGGTGCGAAGCAATCCAGGATTATCGTTTTTTAATTAAAGCTTCGCACTGGATTGCTTCGTCGTTTCGCTACCACTACACTCCTCGCAAAGACAACAATCGTTACTATTTCGTTGCACTTCTTGCAAAAACAACAATGGTTACTATGTTAAATGAAAGAAATAAAAGTTCTTTAACACTAGGGTGCAAATTATTAAGCCCATAGAGCTAACAACCAACTCTTTGCTTTGCACAGCAACAGTATTGGCTTATTGTTTTTAATCTGGGCACCCTTCACGACGAAACTTAAAAAATAGTCTCTAAAATACATATTTGGGTGGTGCTTGTTTACTTCAAACAAGCACTTATTTGAAGTAAGCTTCTTTGTAACACTTTTGTACTGTAATAAAAAACAACACGCTTTTTAATCGTGTTGTTTTTTTGTAAATAAATATATCAATACCAATAACTTATGATATTGACATGTTTACAAGAGTGTAAAAAAATTAATAATTTTGTAGTCTTTTTATTTTCTCGTGGCGTCTTATTCTTTCAAGAGCCTTTGCTTCAATTTGTCTAATTCGTTCACGCGTAACACCAAACTCTCGCCCAACCTCTTCAAGTGTATGTATTATTCCTTTTTTCAAACCATGCCTCATTTCCAAAATTTTTCGCTCTTTTTCAGAAAGATCGTTTAGAATTTCATGTATTTGGTCTGCTAGTATTCTTCTTGCAGATTGTTGGTCTGGTGGCAAACCCGTATCATCAGCAATAAATTCACTTAAGGTAGACTTGTCATCGTTGTCGCCAATAGGACGCTCTAAAGAGACTGTATTATGGTCAATCTTTTTAATCATTTGAACTTTTTCAATTTGTATGCCCATTTCAATAGCAATCTCTTCTGCACAGGGCTCCCTGCCTAGGTCTTGAGACAATCTACGAACCACTTGTTTGTATTTAGCAATTGTCTCAACCATATGTACGGGAATACGAATAGTTCTGGACTGATCTGCAAGAGCACGAGCAATACCTTGCCTAATCCACCATGTTGCATATGTTGAAAATTTAAAACCCTTTGTCCAGTCAAATTTTTCTACTGCCTTGAATAAACCCAGATTACCCTCTTGTATTAAGTCTAAGAGAGTTAATTCTGGGCTTCTGCTTGCATATTTTTTAGCTATTGAAACAACCAGACGAAGATTAGCACGCGCAAGGAGTTGTTTTGCTTCTTCTTCTCCTTCTTCTATTCGCTTTGCAAGTTCTTGTTCTTCCTGTCCTGAAATAAGCGGATACCTTCCTATTTCTTTAAGATACATTTGAATTGAGTCGTGTGGAGCTCTTCTGCCTTTTTTGTTAAATCCCCCCACTGTCAAGCTGTCGTCTTTATCTATTTCAAGTAAATCTCCATCCTCAATCACATCAATTTCAGCATCACTAATTTTATTATATAGATCATCTAAAAAGACTATGTCTTGTTCTATTCTTGGGAACTCTTTTAATATTTCATTGTGTGTTATAAAACCACGCTCCTTTCCTTTTTTAATAATACTGTTAGCCTTTTTTTCCATTTCTAATCTCTTTTTGCTAACACGCCTTTTCTTTTTAACCTTAACCACCGTTTTTGTTGATTTTTTTTCTTTGGTTTTTTTAATATTCTTGCAAGTAGTTGTTTTTTTTGAAGCCTTGCTCACTGTTTTTTTTATATTATTTTTAACTTGCTTAACAGTAGCTGTTTTACTCTTTTTTGTTTTTGTTGAATTACTTTCGATATTCTTTGTTTTGTTTATTTTTCGCACGGTTTTCTTTTTTATTTTTACCATATTATTTAAATCTATTTGTTAACAATTTTTTCTAATTTTTTTGAAATATTATGACACTTTTCTAATGCAACCATAACTTTTGTCTCATCGTTGCCTTTTTCTGCTTCTTTAAGAAAAATCATAGCCTCCTCAAAAGCCTCTTTCAGTGTTTCTTTCTCAAGATTTACAAGTAATTCTTTTATCTCAAGTTCAAGGTTTAGTGCGTTTTTATAATACATTTCTGCTTCAAAAACAAGCTCGCTTATTCTTTCTTTTGAAATGCTTTTTGTTTTTACAATTGTTGAACCGTCTTCATTGGTAATCTTTTTAAATTGTTTTTCATGCTCAATATGATTAATATCTGGCTTTTCAAGCCCTTTCTGCCATATTAAAATACCTAAAATTTTTTCTTTTATTTTGTCTTTTAGTTTTTTAGTATTATTGTTCTTTAATAAATTTTCTTTTTGTGTGCTTTCTCTTTGTGTATTGTTTTTTGTTTTTAATTTATCTAATTCCTTCCACACAGCAGACTCTTTAATATTTAGTTTTTCTGCAACAGAACGAACAAAATGTGCCTGTTCCATATTATTTGTAATATTTGCAATATATGGCAAAACCATATTACTTACCTCTAGGTGTATTCTTTCAGGGTCTTTTTTGTGGCTTAAGGCAGTATTGATTAAAAAATCTATTATATGTATAGATTTTTTAATCAACGCAACCCACTCTTCGGGGTCTTTTTTAATTAAATCGGCTGGGTCAAGCCCTTCAGGAATTGCAGCAACACGAACATCAAAGCCCTGTGCTAATGCAATATCAATACCCCTTTTTGCCGCAAAAACACCTGCCTGGTCTGCATCAAATGCAAAAACAATTTTGTCAGTTAGTCTTTTTATGAGCTGTAAATGTTCCACCGACAATGCTGTACCTGATACAGAAACAGAATATGCAACACCTGCTTGATGTGACATTATCAAATCTAACTGTCCTTCAACTAAAACACACATTCCGTTTTTTCTTATAGCAAGTTTTGCTTTATCAAAGCCATGTAAAATACGCGATTTATCAAAAAGAGCAGTTTCTGGGCTATTTATATATTTTGCCTGCACATTTTTTGTTTTATCTTCGTACACTGGTAAAATACGCCCAGAGAAACCAGCAACCCTGCCAGAACTATCTGCTATTGGAAACATAATGCGACCACGAAACCAGTCGTAATACCCTTTTTCAGACTTTCTAATAAGTCCGACTTGCTCAAGTGCTTTTTGTGGTATTTTTTTCTGTGTAAACTTATCAAAAAAATCTCTCCATTCATTTTTTGCAAAACCAATACGAAACTCTTTTATTGTTTCTTCATTTATTCCTCGTATTTTTAAATATTCTTTTGCGTTCTTTGATTCTTTTAGGTTTTTTTCAAAAAAACTAGTAGCAGCGTCTGTTAAGCGGAATAAACCATCTCGATGTGTGCGAGCTTTGGAGTTTGTTTTTGTTAGTGTAACACCAGCCATTCCCGCAAGAACTTTTAATGCTCCCATAAAATCAACTCCCTCTATCTCTTCAACAAAAGTAAACATATCGCCACCAGCATTACAACCAAAACAATGGAATGTTTGTCTTGTTGGTGATACAAAAAAAGACGGTGTTTTTTCACTATGAAAAGGACAGGTTGCCTTAAAGTTTGCAGCTCCTGCTTTTTCAAGCTTTATATATGACGAAACAACATCTACAATATTGAGCCGTTCTTTTATCTGCTCTACAGATGAAGACATATGAAAAATCAAAATGTAAGGTTTTTCTATTTTTCCCCCTCGCTAGGCGGTGTGTCTACTTCTTTTTCTTCTTCAATCTCTCCTTCAAAACCGCTACCTGCTGGAATAAGTCGCCCAATCATAACATTCTCCTTAAGCCCTCGTAAACTATCGACAGCACCGCGTAGGGCTGCATCAATAAGAATGCGAGTTGTGTTTTCAAAAGAAGCCGCTGACAACCAACTATCTGTTGTTAGTGCAACCTTAGAAATTCCCATAACCAATGTTTCTGCTTCGGCAATTTCTTTTCCTTCGCCCGCT
The DNA here is from genome assembly GCA_964423985.1 of uncultured Candidatus Saccharibacteria bacterium. Taxonomy (GTDB): domain Bacteria; phylum Patescibacteriota; class Minisyncoccia; order Phycocordibacterales; family CAYRGE01; genus CAYRGE01. The sequence goes on from CAYRGE010000007.1 coordinate 14,434, forward strand.
ACTCTTATGTTTTCTTCTGTAAATACAGATAATTGAACCACTTCTCCTGGTGTGAACTTAGTATCTCCAGCTTCCTTAATTTTACATCTTGAAAACATTTGTCTTACAATAACTTCAATATGTTTTAATGCAATAGATGCTCCTTGTAATTCATAGATTCTGCTTATTTGGTCAATTATATAGCCTTGTGTGGTATTTATTCCTCCATACTTAAACAATTCTTGCATATTAGCAGAACCGTCTGTTATTATCTGTCCTTTTTTAATACTATCACCAGGTTTCACAAGAGAAATACGCTTCATAGAAAACAAATATTCAACTTCATTGCTTTTTTTAGAGCCACCTGTTTTAGATAATACTGTAATTTTTTTATCTTTTTCGGCTTCCTCAACACTAATAACTTCTCCATCTTCTGTTGCAACAACTGCTGGGCTTTTAGGGTTTCCGCGTTCAAAAATTTCTTCAACACGAGGAAGTCCCATGGTAATATCTCCTCCCACTGACGCAACACCACCTGCATGAAAAGTTCTCATGGTTAGCTGTGTCCCTGGCTCACCGATTGCTTGAGCTGCTACAATACCGACTGCTTCTCCTTGTTTAACAAGTTTATTTCTTCCAAGATCAAGCCCATAGCAAACACGACAAATACCGTGAATTGACTTACAAGTAAGCACTGATCTCACCCAAACTTCTTCAATATCATTATCTTCAATTTCCTGAGAGTCTTTCTTGCTCAATATATGCCCTTTTGTAAATAGTTTTTTACCGTTCCTGTCAATGACATCTTTACTTAATACACGCCCACGAACTGATTTTGTATATGGCACACTAGTTCCATCTACCTCTGTTGCTGTAATTCTTCTACCTAATTTTTCCTTACAATCAGCATCAATAATTATAGCGTCTTGAGCAACATCAACGAGCCTCCTTGTGAGATAACCTGCTTTAGCAGTTTGTAGTGCTGTATCAGCTAGCCCCTTACGAGCACCATGGGTTGTAATAAAATACTCCAGAGGAGAAAGCCCTTCTTTGCTTGATGGGATAACTGGAAAATCAATAGTTCGTCCAGCTGTATTAACAATAAGACCTTTCATTCCAGCCATCTGTGCAATCTGAGACCACGACCCCCTGGCACCAGACTCAACCATTGTGTAAACAGAGCCGTTCTTATCAAGTATTTCAGGTATTATTTTACCAATACTGCTTTTTGCCTCCTGCCAAACTTCTATTGTTTTTCTATATCGCTCTTTTTCTGCCAACAGCCCATCTTCATATTGCTCATTAATTTCATCAACTTCTTTGCGTGCTATTTTAATAATACTTTTTTTCTCTTTAGGTACAATAACATCATCAATCCCCCATGTAATTCCAGACCTAGTTACATATTTAAAACCTAATTCTTTTATCTTGTCCAAAACAACAGCTGCTGTGTCAACTCCATATTTGTTTATAACATCTTCAACAACAGTAGCAAGAGCTTTTCTGTCTACTGTTTCATTTATAAAGGGAAAGTCTTCTGGTAAGACACTGTTAAACAATAGCCTTCCAACAGTTGTCTCAAACAAATTTTTATCAAAGTCTTTGTATCTGGCGGTATTTGTAGCAAAAATTTTCACTCTTGCTCTTAAGTCAAGGGCAAGAAAATTATATGCAGTTATTGCACTGTTTGGGCTTGAGAAAAACTTACCTTCTCCTGTTGAGCCTTCTATAATTTTTGTCATCCAATAACAACCAAGAACAATATCGTGACTTGGTTTTACAATTGGATCACCTGTTCCTGGTCCGAGTAGGTTTTTATTTGATGCCATTATTTCTCTCGCCTCGTCTTGTGCTTTTTTAGATAATGGCACATGCACTGCCATTTGGTCACCATCAAAATCAGCATTAAACGCAGCACAAACGAGTGGGTGAACTTGAATTGCACTACCTTCTATTAATACTGGGTTAAATGCTTGAATTCCCATTCTGTGTAGTGTCGGTGCTCTATTTAAGAGTACGTACTTTCCATCAATCACTTCTTCAAGAATTTTCCACACTTCATCTACCCCTTCATCTATTAATCGTCCAGCACCGCGGATATTAAATGCCATTTCTTTTTCAATGATTTCTGCAACAATAAATGGCCTAAATAATTCAAGAGCCATGCGTTTTGGAATACCACACTGATTAAGCTTAAGATCTGGACCCACGACAATAACCGAACGCCCTGAGTAATCAACTCGTTTTCCTAGTAAATTTTGACGAAACAAACCCTGCTTGCCCTTTAGGTTGTCTGAGAGAGATTTTAAGGGTCTTCTCTGTTCTTGGCTCATAGCAGCTGAATGTAGTCTGCGAATTGAATTATCTAACAGTGCATCAACAGCTTCTTGTAAAATGCGTTTTTCATTTCTCAAAATAACACCTGGTGCGCTAATCCCTATTAGTTTTTTAAGTCTATTATTTCTATTGATCACACGACGATATAAATCATTTACATCAGAGGTTGCATGTCGTCCTCCTTCTAGAGCAACCATTGGGCGAAGTGCTGGTGGAATAATCGGTATAACTGTTAAAAACATCCACTCTGGACGAAGATTAGAACTAATCATTGACCTAATTAAACTTAATCTTTTGTTTACTTTTATACGCACCGCAGCACCTGCTTTTTCAAGTCTTTCTTCAAGTTCTTTTTCAAGTTTTTTTAAGTCTATCGTTTTAAAAATATCATAAATAGCTTCAGCCCCTATTCCAGCTTCAAAAACCGTTCCATATTTTAATGAATATTTATAATACAAAACCTCATCAAGCACTTTGCCAGGGGCAATGCTTTCTATTTCTTTTTTTGTCTCCTGCAAAAGCTCTCGCATTCTGATTTTTGATTTATCGTCTTTTAGGTCTTTTGTTTTTAGTTTGTATTCTGCATCGAGTTTTTTAAAGATATGTGCTTTTTCATTTTGGTTTACTTTTGTTATTATATATCCTGCAAAATAAATTACTTTTTCAATTTCTGCAACAGGAATATCCAAAATACGCCCAATGCGTGATGGAATTCCACGAAGAAACCAAATATGAGATACTGGTGAAGCAAGCTCGATATGCCCCATTCTCTCACGACGCACAACTGAACGAGTAATTTCAACTCCACACTTTTCACATATAATACCCTTGTATCTTATACGCTTGTATTTACCACAATAACACTCATAGTCTTTTTCTGGTCCAAAAATTCTTTCATCAAAAAGCCCTCCTCGTTCACTGCGTTGTGTGCGGTAATTTATGGTTTCAGGTTTTACAACCTCGCCATGCGACCATTCTTTAATTTTTGCTGGCGAAGCAAGGTCTATTTTAATTGAATTAAAATTACTAGGATTTTTTTTGTGTTTAATTGCCATAATTTAGATAATAAATATATTATAGTAAATACCCTACTTTATGTCGTGAGACATCATTTCAACATCTAGTGCAAGCCCTCGTAAATTATTAAGTAATACATTAAACGACTCTGGAATATTTTTCATTTCAATTTGTTCTTTTTTAACAATTGCATCAAAAGCGGCAGCTCTTCCGTTTAAGTCGTCCGATTTAATTGTAAGCATTTCTCGTAAAACATTTGCCGCACCATACCCCTCAACTGCCCAAACTTCCATTTCTCCAAATCTCTGCCCTCCGCCTTGTGCTTTTCCACCAAGCGGTTGTTGTGTAATAAGAGAATATGGACCAATTGATCGCATATGTATTTTATCTTCAACCATATGGTGAAGTCTTAAAATATACATATATCCAGCAGCAACTTCTTGCACAAATGCCTCCCCTGTAAGCCCATTATAAAGTTTTAGTTTTCCGTTTCCATTAAAACCAGCACTCACTAGCTCATTTTTAATCTCCTCAGTTGTTGCCCCCATAAATGCTGGACATATAGCCTGATAACCCAGTTCATTTGCAGCAAGCCCTAAGTGCATCTCAAGCACCTGCCCCAAGTTCATTCGTGAAGGAACTCCTAGTGGTGTTAAAATTATATCAATCGGACGCCCATCTTTTGTGTATGGCATATCTTCCTCTGGAAGTACTCTTGATATAACACCCTTATTCCCGTGTCTTCCAGCAAACTTATCCCCAACAGATACATTTCGCAACTGAGCAACTGTAATATGAATTCGCTTGATTGTTCCTGAGTCTAATAAATCTCCCTTATCTCGCGAAAATACCTTTACACCAATAACTCTCCCTTTTTTCCCGTGCGGCACACGCAGTGATGTGTCTTTCACATCGCGTGCTTTTTCTCCAAAAATAGACCTTAAAAGCCTTTCTTCTGGAGTAAGCTCTGCCTCTCCTTTTGGTGTAATCTTCCCTACTAATATATCATTTGGGCGAACCTCTGCTCCAATACGAACAATTCCGTCCTCATCAAGGTCTTTTAGTTTCATTTCCCCAACATTTGGAATATCGTGTGTTGTAATTTCTTGACCAAGTTTTGTATCGCGAACATTTACACTGAATTCGTCCATATGAACTGTTGAGAATTTGCTTTTTTTGACTAATCTTTCTGAAATAATAATTGCATCTTCATATGTTGCACCACCCCATGCCATAAATGCAGTTAGAACATTTTGACCAAGTGCAATTTGCCCACTATCTGTTGAAGAAGTATCAGCAAGAACGGCTCCTTTTTTTAATTTTTGCCCTAATTCAATTACAGGACGCTGGTGAAATACAGTAAACCCGTTTGTTCTTGAGTAATTAATAAGATTGTATGTAAAATCTTTTCCATTTTTACCACTAAAGATAATTTTCTTTGCATCAACATATTTCACCACCCCATCTTCTGGTGCAAATACAACTCTTCCTGTGTATTTTGCTGCGACTTTTTCCATACCAGTCGCGACGATTGGTGCTTCTGGTATAATGCAAGGTGTTGCTTGTTTTTGCATATTTGAACCCATAAGAGCACGGTTTGCGTCATCGTGTTCAAGAAACGGTATCATAGATGTTGCAATCGAGAAAGCCTGATTTGCAGCTACGTCAATAAAATTAATTTCTTTTGCTGAAACAAGTTGCGGTTTACCAGCTTTTCTTGCGTCTACGAATTCTTCTTGTAATTCACCTTTTTCGTTGTATTTAGTAGCAGCGTGTGTAATGTAGTATTTTTCATCCTCCAAGGCATCAAGATAAACAACATCTCCAGTTATTTTACCTTTTTTAACCTTTGCATATGGAGTCTCTATTATTCCAAAATCATTAACTCGTGCGTAATTAGCAAGTCTTAATATTAGTCCAATATTCGGGCCTTCTGGTGTATGAATTGGACAAAGACGCCCATAATGTGAATAATGAACATCACGAACTTCAAGACCAGCTCGCTCTCTTATTAACCCTCCTGACCCAAGCGCAGAAAGCTGTCTTAAGTGTTCAATTTCCGCTAAAACATTATATTGTCCCATAAATTGAGACAACTGGTTTGTTGTGAAAAATTCTTTTATACGAGCCTGTAGTGGTCGTGGGCTTATTAAATTAATTGGGAGCGTTATATCTACATCTATTGTAGACATTCTGTCTTGAATATTTCGCTTTATTTGAGACATACCGACACGAACTTTTTGTTGCATCATTTCCCCTATTGTTCGAACCCTACGAGAACCCAGGTGGTCAATATCATCAGGGGTTGCACTTGTATCGCTATTTAATTCCTCTATTTTTTTAAAAATAACAACTAAATCTTCTTTTGTAATCGTCCATGTCTCTAGAGATTTTTTATCCAAACCAAGTTCAAACCTTTTATTAAATTTAAAACGCCCAACTGGAGACAAGTCATATCTTTCTTCGCTAAAAATTGAATCTATAAACTCCTTTGCATTATCAGCACTCACTAAATCACCATCACGAAACCTGCCATATATTTCAACACAAGCCTCTTTTGTTGTTTTTGTCTTGTCTTTTGATAGTGTTGCCTCAATAGCCTCACTATCTTTGTTAAACATATTTCTAATTTGGTCATTTGTTTCAAGGCCAAAAACACGAAATAAGGTGGTTATTGGAAACTTGCGTTTTTTGTCTATTCTTACATAGATTGCTCCGTCTGGGTCAGATTCTATTTCAACCCAAACCCCTCGTGCAGGAATTATTTTTGCACCAAAATAACGCGTTCTTTTTATTTCTTGTGCTGTAAAAAAAATTCCAAATGAACGAGCAAGTTGTGGAACAAACACTCTCTCAACTCCATTAATTATAAAAGTTCCATGAGATGTCATTAATGGAAAATCTGCCATAAAGACTTCCTGTTCTTTTGACACACCAAGAATTTTATTTTCTAGCTTAACAAGCACACGCATTGGAGCTTCATAAGTAAGCTTAAATTCCTTTGCGTGAAATTCATCGTATTTTGGTGCTGAAATTTCAAGTTTTGTAAACTCAATCTCAAACTTTTTTCCAGAATAGTCTTTTATCGGGGAGAATTCCTCAAAAACTTTTTTGAGTCCTTTTTCAATCAACTTTTTATATGAGTCTGTTTGAATTTCAACTAGATCTGGAAATTCTACTAGTGGTTTTTTGTATCGTGAAAAATATTTTTTTGTTAATCGCATAATCAAAAAATAATAAGCACAAAAATATACAACAAAAACACGCTGTATATCCGTGAAAAATTTCTAATATTTAGTTATTACCATGGATTCTCTCCATGATTAAATTAATGTATAAAAACAAGGTAAAAATAACTCTACTCTTTGTAAAAAGCTTATTGGGATATCAAAACTGCAAAATAATCTTTTTTACAGAAAAAATCAAATACTGCAAACAAAAATCACTTTAATAATTCAAAAAATACCCCAAGAGCAACTCAATCAAAAAACAAGCCTATAAAAGATATAATACTAACTATTAAGCACTTGTCAACTTTATGTGCTTGTGGATAACTTATTTGGTCTTTTTGTTTTGCTTTTTTCTCCATTCTTTAATCTTTGTGTGGTCACCTGAAAATAAAACCTTCGGCACTTTATATGTCTTTTCTTCATATTTTAAAACTCTTGGTCTTGTGTAGACAATACTACCTGCATCTCGTGATTCTTCAATAGAGTCTAGATTACCAAGCACTTTATCTATTTGGCGACTTACTGCATCCAAGAAAACCATTGCTGGAAGTTCTCCACCCGTAAGAAAATAGTCTCCGATTGAAATCTCTTCTGCTTTCAGTATTTTTTTTACACGAATATCTATTCCCTCATAACGACCTGCTATTAAAATAACATTTTGATATTTCCTTGAAATAGTTTTTGCCTGTAGTCCTGTAAACTTATTGCCTCTCGCAGAGAAAATAATAATCTTTGTATTTCCTGCTTCTTTTTTCCTGTTTATGTCTCTTTTGGCTTTTTTTACAGCCAAAAGAATTGGCTCTGGTGTCATTACCATACCTGGGCCACCACCAAAAGGTCTCTCATCTACTTTTTTATGTTTATTGTTCGTAAAATCTCTAGGGTTATAAAACCTTACACTTATGTGTTTTTTTTTAATTGCGCGCCCTATTATTGACGAATTAATATACGCCTCAAAGCTTTCTGGAAAAATACTTACTATGTAAAATCTCATATATTTTTAATAAAAAAACTATTACCTCGCAGTGTACTCATAGTTTTTTTGTTTTAT
>CAYRGE010000008.1:0-15689 GCA_964423985.1 uncultured Candidatus Saccharibacteria bacterium
TCGTGAATAAAGAAATTTATTCACTCGGGCAAACACTTCGTGTCCGCCCGGCAGGATTCGAACCTGCGACCGTTCGGTTAAGAGCCGACTGCTCTACCAACTGAGCTACGGGCGGTGTGGCATATTTATTATAAACAATACACAAAGTTAAGTTTTTACAATAAAGCTAACATCATCGCTCAACGAAACTCACATCAATACTATATCATAAAAGAGGCCTGGGCGGGAATTGAACCCGCGCATGTCGGTTTTGCAGACCGAAGCGTTACCACTTCGCCACCAGGCCCTACTAAATTATTGTAATACAAAACATATACAATTATCAAGTTTTCAAAAAACTAGACTAATCCCACCCCACCATAACCACTGTACTCTTTGTGGCGTTTTTTGTCTACAAATTGTTTTGCAATGACTAACTGATGATTCCTTTATTATGTACACACCACTCAAACACAATCCTCTTTTAAAAAACATTTAAAAAAACTCTTTGTATTACAAGTTATGTTACAAGAGAACAATTCTAGCTTAAAACAAGTCAACCATACCACAAAATCCACATTATCTTGTAAGTTCGTCAATCCTTTGTCTGTTTTTTTCACCACCATCAATCAATATATCTATTGTTGGAATACGCCTTGAATTGTTTTTTTGTATATATTTACGAATGTCTGTCCTTTTTCGTCTTAAAAAAGATAGTGTTTGTTCCTCTTTGTCTTCAGGTAAAATCGTAACAAAAACAACAGCTCGTTTTGAATCAGATGAAATTTCACACCTTGTAACAGTTATAAGAGGGAAATGATTTGCTTCTTCGGTCAAAAACTGAGCGGTAAGTCTGTGTATCGCCCCAGTAAATCTTTCTTTGTTTATGGTCATATAATTTTAGTCTTTACTTACGAATAATTCAATTATATCACCCTCAACTATGTTTATTTTAGATTCAACCATTGCTCCAAATTCTCCACCTGATGTAACCTTTTCGGTAGGAATTTTTCTTTGCTGTAATTCAATAATTCTTCCTTCTCCAATTTCATTTTCTCTTCTAATGACCTTGAAGGTAGCTTTATTTAAAAGCAATCCGTCAACAACCCTACCTCCAATGATGTGCTTACCTTTGTCTTTGCTAAATATTCGCACAATATCTGCACGCCCTTGTGTTTCTTCCTTCATTTCTTTAGGGATTCGTTTTTTAAACTCCTCTGTGAGCCATTCCGTAAGTTTGTATATAATGTCAAATGTTTTTACAACAACATCTGTGCGATCAATAATTTGTTCTGCGCGTTTACCTGTCTTTACATTAAAACCCACAATAATAGTGCCTTCAAAGCTCGAAGCTATTTTAAGGTCATTTTCGGAAATATCACCAGAGCCAGATTGTATTATTTTAAAACTAATACAATCAATCTTTATGTTGTTTATCTCCCCTAAAACAGCCTCGAGTGTACCGTCAGTGTCTGTTTTAACAAGAAGTGGTATCACAACAACACCATCAGCGGTGTTTGTAGTTCTGCCTACTGCTGTTGTACAATTATTATTTTTACCGTATTTAGCAGATAGCATCTCAGCCTCTTTTTTGTTTGTTGTTGTAAAAAAATATTCTCCAGCCGTAGGAATTTTATTAAAACCTGTAATAGCGATAGGCATAGATAATGATGCCTTATCAGTTAATGTTCTGGTGTGTGTTTCAATTGCACGAACAGGAGAATAGCAGTCCCCTGCAACAACAAACATTCCTTTTTCAAGTGTACCATTCTTGATAACAAGTGTTGCTATAATACCCTTTTTAGAATCAACACAAGATTCAATCACTATCCCTTCTGCCAACACACTTGGGTCACCCATTAACTCTTCAACTTCTGCTACAAGTAAAATCATTTCTATTAATTCCCCTATTCCCTCTCCAGTCTTTGATGAAACAGCAACCCATGGAATATTTCCCCCCAACCCCTCAAGATAAACTTCATTTTCTAGTAAGCTGTTTTTTGCACGCTCAATATCAGCATCTGGTTTATCTATTTTTGTTATTGCAACGATGTATGGTATTTCTGCTTTTTTAATAACAGAAAGTGCCTCTTTTGTTTGTTCACGGACGCCATCTTCAGCAGACACAACAAGTACAACAATATCGGCAGCATCTGCTCCACACGCTCTCATTCCAGAAAATGCAGCATGCCCAGGTGTATCCAGAAAAGTGATACTCTTTTTTTCTTTTTCTTTTGTTGTGTACAAAACTTCATATGCTGATAGTTTTTGAGTTATACCACCAGATTCCCCTTCTACAATATTTGTTTTGCGCACATAATCAAGAAATGTTGATTTGCCATGATCAACATGCCCCATAACCGCTATTATTGGGGGTCGTTCTATTATGTTGTTGTCTTCTTTTTTTACCATATATATTTTAGTTAGCTTTTGTTATTACAAGTTTTTGTAATTTTGTATTGATGTTAAATATTTTAAGCAGTTAAACACAACTAATTTGTGATGATTTTAAAGACTCTTAATCCTCTTTATTGCCTCTAATCCTTTTTATTGCCTCTAATTCTTCATCACTTAACTTATGTTCAGATGAAAAGTTCTTTACTGGCTTGCCAAAAATACTCATTCTGTCTCTTGAATGAAGTGTTGAAATTATCACACCATCTCCATCTTCGCTCAATATTGCTGTTGTAAAACTTTGACCTCCGCCAGAACTTTTAAACGGATTATATCTAATTGTCTCTATTTTTTGTACGCTTTTTTTTAATCTATTTTCTACTTTTTTAAGATATTCATCTACTGTATTGCGTGCTGTATTTAGAACAGAAACCTCTTTCTGTAACAAAACAATAGTTCCTTCAAGTGTTTCTGTTTTTTTACCTCTTAAAAACTTCTTTAATTTAAGGTTTTGCATTACCACAAGAATAGTTAGTATCAAAATAAATACAAACAACACTACATCAATAATACTTAAACCAAGCTTAGTTATAGTTATGACCTCCATATAGTTTAGAATTATATATCACAATTAGGTTTTTTACAATTTTTTGCAACAAGAATTGAGTCAAGAAGTATAATAATTTAGTGCCGTATTGTTTTTTAATAAAATACAGCACTAAAACACACTAACGACACTATTTTGTTAAAATTTATTTATCTGCCAAATAATTTAATAAATTTGAAATAGAAATCCTTGCTTGCTCTCCTGAATCACGGCTACGAACCGTTACGCTCTGATCTTCTATGGTTTCAAAATCTATGGTCACACAAAAAGGTGTGCCAATTTCATCTTGTCTTCTATATCGTTTACCAATATTCCCATTATTGTCAAATTCACAACGCATTTCACGCGATAGAACACCAAAGACTTCCTCGGCTTTTTCAACAAGTTCTTTTTTATTTTTTAATAAAGGGAATACAGCAACTTTTACTGGAGCAAGTTGTGCTGGAAAACGCATTACAGTGCGTGGTCCATTACCCAAAACATCTTCATCGTAAAATTCTGACAAAACAGCAAGAAAGGTTCTATCTAGTCCAACCGAGGTTTCAACAACATGTGGAATATGTCGCTCGTTTGACACTGGGTCAGTATATGTCATATCAACTCCAGAGTATTTTTGATGTTGAGAAAGATCGTAATTACCACGAGCGTGTATTCCTTCAAGCTCCTTAAATCCAAATGGATAATTATATTCTATGTCCCACGCCGCTTTGGCATAAAATACCAAATTTTCATGTTCGTGCCATCGTAGGTTTTTTTTATTAAAACCAAGCTCAGTATAATATTTCCATCGCTTCTCTCTCCACTCTTCATAAATACTCATTTCTTTGTCTGGGGAAGTAAACATCTGCATCTCCATTTGCTCGAATTCACGCTTTCTAAAAATATACTGCCGTGGAGATATTTCATTTCTAAATGCCTTGCCGATTTGAGCAACACCAAAAGGAATTTTTACACGAGTACTATTGACTACATTTTTAAAATTTATATAAATACCCTGACAAGTTTCTCCGCGAAGATGCACTGGCTGTTTTCCCCAGTCTTCGGAAAAATTTCCTAAATTACTTTGCACTAATAAATTAATATGGCGAACTTCACCAAAATCTTTCTTTTTACAAACAGGGCAAATTAAGGCATGTTTGTGTTGATTGAACAACTCATTAATCTCCTTGGTTGTCATATTTTCATCTGCAAATACATCAACTTCCTCTAGAATATGATCTGCGCGCGAACGCGTATTGCATTTTTTACATTCAACCAATGGATCCGAAAAACCACTAGTATGCCCTGACGCTTCCCATACTTTTGGGTGTGTTACTATCGCTGAATCTAACCCCACTATATTTCGCTCTTTTTGTACCATTGTTTTCCACCATATCGCTTTTATATTATTAGCCAACTCTACTCCATATGGTCCATAGTCATATGAACCAACAAAACCTCCATAAATTTCTGATCCTGAAAAAACAAAACCTCTGCGTTTTGCAAGTGAAATAATTTTTTCCATTTTATCTCCTGTCTGCATAATTAAGAATTTATCAAATAATTTTTAATGTTAACCTAAATAACACAACCAATAACAACAAGATTCTAGATATAGATAATAGTATCACAAACAATTCTTTTATCCTTAAAAACCCTTGAATTATTTAATTTTAAAAAAGCACCACCAAAAGACGCATACCACTGCTTTCATAATCTCTAAAATACCCCACACACCACTTGACATAACTAACAATAGTGTCATACTTATATAAAGTTCTTTATATGTTTAGAGGGAAAGATGAGCATCATGTTATTTGGGTGCTACAAGGCTATTTAAAAAATAGCTAAAAACACTGGAAAGGTTTAAAATGAACAGAAAATACAAAGTCGCAACATCTATTTTGGGTGCTGATTTTATTACACCCAAGCAGGTCAGCAAGTGCTTGGGGTTGGTATACACCCAAGAACAGGAAGAGAGCCTTCTATTGTCTATGCCAGACAGGGCTTTGCTAAAATCACTAAAAATGTATAACTTCTATTTGGCACCAACACCAAATAAGGAATTGAATTTTTTTGGCGTAAACAACCTCAACAACTCTGGTTTTATTGAGTGTGGTTTTATAAATGGTGATTTTGCAAACAATGACATTATCATGCCGTGTCAATGGATGGCTCTATACAAGGGAGCTTTCCCGGGGTCATCCAATAAAAGCTGGGATAAGCAAAAGATAACTGGGGATGCATACATACCCAATGCAACAGAACTGAGCTATTTATTGCAAGTGTATGCATCAGTTCGTTGTATACACATACTAAAAGACGATGAGGGATTGAGAACATCTTCGGTTGATGAGGATAAGAACCATGTGTGTGTTGCACACCCAGTGGGATGTAAGCCAAAAATTAGCGTGGTCTGGAAAGATTACCCGATTGAGAACATAGGCGTATCTTGTGTTTTCAAGTTTACACGCAATTTTCAGCCAGTTTTTCTATTTTAAACTCTAACACCAAGACCTCAGTCATCTTTGACTGAGGTCTTTTTTTAAATATATCTTTTATTTGATGTTTTGCGGACACACTAACTGATTTTGCACTGCAAGTGTTTTTATTTTACTGTTTTGTCAAAATGTTTTTTAAAAAATTAAAAAAGTTGAGAAAATTATCTTCTAAACCTTGCTTTCTGGTGCTTTAGTTAATTACACTATGGTATTATTGTTTTTATTAAGAGTTTCTATTTTTTTATTTATTATCTGTGAAAAAAACATCTAAACCATATCACCTCACCCTTTACTGTAAGTGTGGAGTAAAATTAGTTAGATACAGAAAAGGGAGTGGTAGAAAACTGGTGAAAATTCACTCCAATAGAGTAGTTTCTGATTTTTTTAATCTTTTTATAAACAAACACAAAGAAAATACCCCTATTTTTTGCAGTAGTTGCAAAAACCGAATTGCTACTGTTAAAAGAATTAATGGAAAATTCGTAAATAAGCTTAATCAAGGACAGGTTGGTCTAATCAGAAAAAAATAGAAAACGAGTACGCCAAGTACCAATAAAAACAACCCAAAGAGGCAAAGGAAGATTTATTTTTACGGTTCGCTACTATAGCGATAAGTCGTCCGTACGCTCGCCAATGAGAAACACCTCACACTGGACTGCTCATACTTCGCCAATATCTACTAGGTGTTCTTGTAGATTGCTTCCTTGTTTTTAGCCGACTCCTGTATCTTGCAGAAATTATCTTTTTAACTTCGCGCTTAGAGAGTTGGAGGTTTTGGTTTAAGAACAAGAAAACCGACCGAACAGAAATAAATTTTCTTTTAATGATTAAAGCAATTTAACAACTTCTTCAATATAAGATACATTTAGTTCATGTTCTATTTTGGGGATAATAATATCAGAAATTTCATCCTCTAGCTCACCGTAGATAATAGTTTGTTTTTTAGCTTGATGTTTTGTACTAAGTTTTTTTACCACATCATTAACAAAAGGATTACCTAGTAAATCAATCAGAGCTTTTTTGTTTCTCCATCTTCTCAAGAGTATTGAGGTGTCATAGAAGCAAGTATTATTTGTTTACATTTATAATCTTGAGCCACTAACCATGAAAGAACAGCACCTAGAGAGAAACCAAAAATCACTGAGTCTTCAGATATCTCGAAAGTCTGTTGTGATAATTTTTTCTTCCAATCTACATTTTTAAAAACAACATCGTAGCCTTTTTCTCTCGACATATTTGCTAACAGTTGATATGGCTTTCTACGACAAGTTTCTTCAAATCCTGGAATAATATACAAAGTTTTTTTCATAATATTTTAAGTAGTTTAATATAAAAAAGGGGTAGGCACAAAGCCTCCCCTTTAAGCCTGTTAGTCGAAATCAACTAAACTCACAAGCATGTATGCCTTTTACAAAGGTATACCATTCGCCATGATCAAAAAACAGGGTTTTATTGTTGGAATCTTTGCTATCCCTTATCGCAACACCTTCGGGTTTGTGTCCACAAGTAAATACTAGCAACAATACAACTACTCTAAATGGCAAACAAATGCTTTCTGTGACAAATTAAGCCTTAATTTCTTGGAGCCAGCAGAGGGATTTGAACCCACGACCTGAGCTTTACAAAAGCCCTGCTCTACCAACTGAGCTATGCTGGCGTTTAGTTTAATACTTCTCAATAAACAAACTTTATTTTAACATACTACTTGATACCCTGCTTCGTCTTTTTATCTTTTTGTTTGTTTAGTTGTTTTTTGTACTTATTAATATCTCTTAGAAAAGGCGAGGCGAACTCTTTTTTTTGTGTGGGACTAGTTTTCTCATAAAGCCATTTTGACATTGTTGCTATTTTTGAAAATAAACAATATCGTACTTTATAATATAATTGTATCATATTAGAGTGCAAAATAAACACCCCTTTACTGTATTTTATTTTTATTTTTTTAAAACCAAATACATTACTTAAAAAAGATTTTAATGGTTCAAAAACGAATGCAATATCACACATTTTTACTGAGACACAAGACACTCCCGTCTGTCTTGTTTGGTGGCACTTAATAAATACCCTGCCTAAAATTACAGTAATACCTATCAGTGAAATAAAAAAAATTACCGTAACAAAAAACATATGCTATTAAACACCCACTGCGAACCGCGTAAACCTTATGATGTTGATTTTTTCACCAAATTTCTGCACAGCTTCATCAACCATACTGCTTATTGTTAAGTCTGGGTTTTTTACAAACGGCTGTTCAAGGAGAGTTCGTTCCTTGAAGTACGCCGTAAGTTTTCCTTCCATCATTTTCTCTTTAATGTCCTTTGGTTTTTTAGATAACTCAACTTCTTCAATAAACAACTCTTTTGCTTTTGCGTGCATCTCATCTGTTATTTCATTAGTAGATAAAAATTCTGGATTCATAGCAGCAATATGCATAGCAATATCATATGCAAGTTTTTGAAAATCCTCATTGCGTGCCACAAAATCTGTCTCACACGCAACTTCAACAATTGCTCCAACAGAACCACCAGCATGAATATAAGAATGCACAGCACCAGACCCAAGGCTTCTCTCTGATTTTTTTACTGCAATATCTTTACTTTTCTTTTTTAAAAAATCCAACGCCTTGTCCATATCCCCTTTTGCTTCATCAATAGCTTTTTTACATTGAGTAATTGATACACCTGTCTGACTACGAAGTTGTTTTATTTGTTCTGTGTTTGCCATAAAAATAATATAAAAGTTATTAATTTTTTCTATTTCACGATGTTTGTTTTTTCAGTCTCGCTTTTTTCAGCAGCCTTGCTTCGCCCTCTTTTGTATGCTCCTGCTATTTGCGAAACAAATAATTCAATACTTAATATTGCAGTATCGTTGGCAACAACAGGATAGGCTACATCTCTTATGTCGCAATCAGAGCTTGAGAGACTGAAAACTGTTACATTTGCCTCAACCGCTTCTGTTGTTGCAATGTCTTCTTTTCGCACATCAAGCACAAAAACTGCAGACGGCAATTCTTTCATCCCAATTAACCCTCCAAACTTTCGCTGAAGGCATTCTATATCACGGTCAATCATCAGCCGTTCTTTTTTTGTATATTTTTGCAAAACACCTTTTTCGCGCTCGTCTAAAAGTTTTTCCAGTCTTTCAATGCGTTTTTTTATTTCAGTGAAATTAGTAAAGGTGCCACCTACCCATCTGTTTTCAATATACGGCATACCAATAGACATAGCTGCTTGTTTAACAATATCCTTCCCTTCGTTTTTAGTTCCAATAAAAAGTATAGTTTTGTTGTTCATACCAAGAACCTCCATAGCTTTTTTTGCAACAGAAAGTTGCACTGCTGTTTTTTCAAGATTTATGATTTCTGTTTTATTTTTTACACCAAAGATAAATGGCTGAATTGAGGGATGTCTTCGCGAGCGTGAAAAACCTATATGCGCACCAGCATTAAACATATCTTCAATCAATAAATCCTGATTTACTATTTTGTTTTCTATCATAACTAATAAATTTACTAATTTTTTTATAAATAAAATTAATCTTTTATATCTTTACTCTCAATACTCTCAAAAGCAACCTCTTATCTCATCAAAAAAATTGCAAACTATGAGTTTCTTATTAAGTAGAGTATCAAGAAATATGCTTTATTGCAAATAATTTTACAGTTCATTCAGTTAACAATACTTATTTCATTAAACTTAAATAAAATAAACGCCACACAAATTTCAACTCTTAATAATAAAAATAAAGGCTGCGGTAAAAAACACAAAATTATTTCTAGTTGTTTTTTAATCAACTATCACTAGAGACGTCTTCAGAGAATTCATTATCTAGCTCCTCTTGTGCCTCTACTAGAGCCTTAGTAATTAACTCAATCTCTCCATTAAGTACTTTTTCAATATTCCCCCAAGATTTTTTAATACGGTGGTCTGTTATTCTGTCTTGTGGAAAATTATAAGTTCTTATTTTCTCTGACCTATCTCCTGTTCCAACTTGTTTTTTACGATTTGCAGAAACAGCGCTTTCTGCTTTTTCTCGCTCGCTTTCTTCTATTTTTGCAACTAAAACCTCCATAGCTCTTTCTCTATTGCGTTGCTGAGATCTTTCACTTTGGCATTTAACAATAATTCCTGTTGGCTTATGTGTTAAACTAACCGCTGTTTCCACTTTATTTACATTTTGACCACCAGCACCACTAGAGCGAGAAAATTCAACCAAGATATCTCCACTGTCTACGGTTGTTTCTTTGATTTCAAAAATTGGAAGCACTGCAACAGAGGCGGTTGATGTGTGTATTCTCCCAGCTTTTTCTGTAACAGGAACTCGTTGAACTCTATGAACTCCGATTTCGTGTCTAAGTTTTTTATAAACATCTCTACCTCCTATCTCAAAAGATGCTTCTTTGTATCCACCCATTTCATTTTGAGATTCGTTTATCCTAGAAAAATTCCATTTTTTAATAACAGCATATTTTTCATACATCTCCGCAAGTTGTCTTGCAAAAAGAGCAGCTTCGTCTCCGCCAGCACCAGCACGAACCTCAAGAATGATTTTTTTAGGACATTTTTCTGCATCTTTTGATGCGTTTAAAATATCTCTCATTTGTTTCCATACAACCTCTTTTTGCTTTTTTATTTCTAAAATATCTACTTTAGCGAGTTCACACAATTCTGGATCTTCACCTGCTGTTTCTTGTGTTATTTTTTCTTGTTGATCTAAACGCTCATATTCCAGCGCAAGAAAACTTGTTTTAGGGTTTTGTTTGTATTGTTTTAATTCCATTATAATATACTAAGATTATAATTCTTCTGCTTATTTTTTAAGACATAAAATACCAGAAATAACTACTTGGTCAGTGTATTTATCTGTCATTGCGAGGAACGAAGCAATCCAGAATTATCGTTTCGGATTTAAAGTTTTGTGCTGGATTGCTTCGTCGTTATCACTCCTCGCAAAGACGGTGAACGGACCACTGGTTTCTTCGTCGTTCCGCTACCGTTGCTCTTCTCGCAATGGCGGTGGACGGATTGTTGTTTATCATTACTAGCCGTTATTTGTCATTGCGAGCTTTATCCGTTATTGTGAGTATTTCTCTGTCATTGCGAGGGACGAAGCAATCCAGAGTTATCGTTTCGTGTTTAAATTTCGTACGGGATTGCTTCGTCGTTCCATTTCATTCTACTCCTCGCAAAGACGGTGGGTTAACATCATCGCAAAGATAAAGATATTAATGGATGAAGCCTCTGATTTGTCATATTGTTCCGCATTACAATACAAGTGTTTCATTTATTTCTTAGAAACAGTTTCAATTTTCACTGGAGTTTTTGCGGTCTTTTTTGTTTTTTTGGTTGTGGTTTTACTTGAAACACTCGCAGTAGTTTTAAGTGGAGCTTTCGCTGTTTGTATTTTCTCTTGGCGACGCTTAAAACGACCAACACGACCACCTGTGTCAAGAATTTTTTCTTCACCAGTGAAAAATGGATGGCATGCACTACAAATTTCAATAGTTATCTCCTTTAATATTGATCCAGTAGCAAAAGAACTACCGCAAGCACATGTAACTTTTGAGTCTGTATGGTATTTTGGATGAATATCTTTTTTCATAGTTTATTATTTTTATGCGAATATATTTTATATAATAAGTTTATACACTATTAACAATAGTAAATCAAGAATATATGTTCTTTTTTTGCCTGACAATATTGCCAACAAACTTAATTTTATTATTTACTACGAAATCATAAATAAGTTATTTTTCAAAATCTAAAGATTTTAATTGATATAAAAATAATAATACAGAAAATTAATTTCCTTCAATTATATCAATTTTTCTTTGCTGTCTTCTTGCAAGTGCCATAACTCCATCTCCATAAAATGCAAAAGCTGGTTTTTCTGCATTTCTCCAGCCTGCAAAATATCTAAGTGCTGCAAGTCGTTCTGCAGCATAACCACCTCTCCCTGCACCATTGTCTTTAAGTAAAATACCAGCAGCCATAAATGCTGTTTCTGGATTCCAAGGGCTTGGAGGATTATGTCCAGTTAGTCTTGCTATTTCCTTTTCATACATAATCCAAGTTGATGGAATAAATTGTGCTGGGCCCATTGCTCCACCAAAGCCAAATGACATGGGACATGAAACTACTTGATCCCATGGATTAATACCAAGCCTACCAACAATATCAAGAAACGGATCAACATCTCGGGTTGGCTTCATAACTTTAGTAAATATTCTACCAGTATTAACCCCCTTCCCATCGCCTTTATTTGGCTTGTTTGTTAATAAACATTGTCCAACATTTTCACCAAAATTAGACTCTTGTGCAATAATCCCTAAAAGAAAAGCTGGTCTTACTCCTGTTTTTTCTGACACGCGATTGGCATATATAAGAGCGCGCTCAAACGGAATAGCCTCAGATCCTTGTAGTGTGAAAAGCTCTGCTCGTATAGCAGCCGCATCTCTTTCTCTTGCTGTGATAATTTCTTGATATTTTTTTTCTTGTCCCTTCGTAGCTCTCAAAAGTTCTTTTCTTTCTGCCTCGTTTGCTTCAACGCGTCTTTTTTCAAGTCGTTGTAGTTGTCGCAATTCAACCTCCTCTAATTGTTTTCTCTCTAATTGCTTCTTTTCTTCCGCTGCTTCTTCTCTTATCCCCCGTAGTTCGTAAAAAGATTCATTGAGTGAATATTTAAGCGCCGTAAATGAATCTATGTCTAAAAAGAATTCTGACAATCCTTCGTTCCCAAGCACAACTTCTACTATAGTAAACCCACTAAGTTCATTCATTTTTCTCAGCAACTCTGCTAAAGATTCGCGTTGTCTTTGTATTTGCTTTGAAAGACTATCTATAACCACAGACTTTTCGTCGATGTTGTCCTCAAGCCTCCCTATGCTAATATCTCGCGCCCTGATAGATAACCGTGCTTTTTCAGCTTCAGTGTTTAGTATTGCTATGTCGCGTTCTAGCGACACAGATTCTCGCTGTTTGTCTCGTAAGATTACACGACGCGCCTCAATTTCTTTTATTATTCCCGAGAGTTCAGCTTCAAGCTTTGCTCTGTGTTCTTTTTCTGCCCTTGTTTCAACTTGAGCAATAGTTGCCTTGATATTAGCGGTAAACACAACAAAGGCAGAAACAAAAATAATTGCTGTTAAAAAAGATAGACCAGCTAAATACTTTTTATTTTGTATCATATATTTTTTATAAAATGAACAAACCTAAACAAACAAACTCTTGTTTGTTTAGCGACTAAATTAAGTATCCGAGGACTCTGGCTCAACCTCTTTTTTCCCTTTCTTTTCAACCTCTATTGCAGACATATCTACGTCTTCTGATTCCGTCGATTCCTCTTCTTCTTTTGCCTCTTCTGCCAACGCAACAACCTCATTTGCACTCGCTGTCGCTTTTACCCCTTTTGGTAGTGAAATATTTTCAATTAAAATACGACTTTCTGCGTTAACAAGATTTGATAAATCAACCTTTATATTTTTAGGCAGGTCTTGAGGCAATGCCTCTACTTCTATTTCTCGCATAACTTTAACAAGAATACACCCGAGCTCTTTTATTGCTGGAGAAACTCCAACAAAATCAAGAGAGATGGATGCTTCTGTTTTTTTGTCTTTTTCTACTACATAAAAATCAATATGTATTGGTTCATCTGTAACAGGGTTAAGCTGCACTTCGTTTATTAGTACTTTAAGCTTTCCTATTGGAGTGTCGATAGTAATAACTGACGACTCCTTAGCCTCTTTCCAGATAGGTAGAAATTCTTTTCCATCTACAGAAACGGAGGTGGTTTCGTTTTTTGCTCCATAAAAAACAGCAGGAATTCTACCATTTTCCCGAAGACCCTCATTCGTTGGTTTTTTATATTCTCGTTTTTCTGCTTTCAGTGTCAACATAATAATATATATAATTTATTCATTAATTTAATAGATACTCTTTAACAACTCTCAAGCAATTAAGATAATTATATACAATCAAGGCAAAAAGTAAACCTTCGTGTTTAGTTTTTTCTTATAACTCTATTGTTTTTATATTAGTATTTTTAATGCCTAATTGAAATATCGCTATAATTTTCAAATATATGCAAAAAGGTTTAGTAAAAAACAACACCAAGCACTGCTGTTAATCTACAAGTGAATTAAATAATTTTAATCTTTCAAGTGCTACTTGTTTTACCGCTTCGTGTACAGGTTTCATTGATTTGTATGGAGCTAGTTCGTCAGGGTTTTGCATCATTGTTTTTTCTATCGCTTTCTTGTATGCAATTCTGATTTCAGTGCTTATGTGTATGTGAGATATTCCTGCTTTTATTGCTTCGCTGAAATTTTCATCTGATATTCCAGAGCCCCCATGTAAAACAAGGGGTACTCCTACTGCTTCTCTAATCGCAATTATTGTTGGAATATGTAATTCTGGGTTTTTGCCGTGTTTTGACATACCATGAAGATTGCCAACAGCCGGAGCAAACGAATCAATACCTGTTTCTCTTACAAACCTTTCTGCATCAGCTGGTGTTGTTAGTGTTTCTTTTTCCACACTTGCCCCCTCTGGTGTTTCGTCCCACAATTTTGAAGATCCCCCAATGTATCCAACCTCTGCTTCTACTATAATTTCAGGATTTACGCTGTGTGCATATTCAACACACTCTCTTGTGGCTTTAATGTTTTCCTCCATAGGCAATTTTGCTGCATCAAAAACAACTCCATCAAAGCCAGCATCTACAACCTCCTTTACTCTTTCAAACGAATAAGTGTGGTCTGCGTTTATAAATATTGGATAATTATATTCCTCTCTAATGCTTTTTATTATTGCAACTGCTTGTTTTACTCCAACAAAATCTCGTTCTCCCTCGGAAAATCCTATCACAACAGGAAGATTTAGTTCTTTTGCCGCCTCAAATTCCCCCCAAATCATTTCAATGTTTGATGCATTAAAATGCCCTACTGCTACTTGCCTATTTTCAGCGTCCTTCAAAACATTACGAAGTGAATGCATAATACAAAAATATGTTAAACTAATTTATAAGGTGTACTCTTATTTTAGTGTACATTTATTTTGTTAAATTACAAAACTACTCTGTAATAATATCTTTACAAACTAAAGTAGATTTTTATAGTTTAATATTATTTAATAACTTAAGATTAATATCAATATAATATGAATGAAGATTTTGATTTTATAGCGATTGGAGACACTGTAACTGATGCATTTATACGCATCAATCAAGCAAACACATACTATGACACCAACGACAAAGAAGAAAAACTTTGCATAACTAATGGATCAAAACTACCCTATGAAATGCTAAAAGTTGTAGCAGCTGTTGGAAATAGTCCAAATGCAGCTGTTAGTGCAGCACGGCTTGGCTTAAAGTCAGCACTAGTTACAGACATAGGAGATGATAATTTCGGAAAAGAAGATATTGAGGTTTTAGAAAACAGTGGAGTTGATACTACTTTTGTTAGAATGCACGAAAACAAAAAAAGTAATTATCATTTTGTTTTGTGGCATAAAGCAGAGCGAACAATTTTAATTAAACACGAAGAATATCCGTATCAATTACCAAACATCGGAAACCCTAATTGGTTATATTTAAGCTCGGTTGGTGAAAATTCAATAGATTATCACAGTCAGATTAGCGAGTACTTAAAAAACCACCCCAACATAAAACTAGCTTTTCAGCCTGGAACATTTCAAATCAAACTAGGGCACAGCAAACTGCAGGACTTGTACGAAAAAACGGAGGTATTTTTCTGTAATAAAGAAGAGGCTCAGCTTATCTTAAATATGCGAGAGCAAAGCGATGTTAGAATTCTTGCGCGGGAAATGTCTAAGCTCGGTCCAAAAATTTCTGTAGTAACTGATGGTCCTAAGGGGGCATTTGTTTTTGATGGAAATGATGTTTGGTTTATAAATCCATATCCAGATATGGCTCCTCCATATGAAAGAACTGGGGCTGGAGATTCTTTTTCAAGCACCTTTACAAGCGCACTAGCTCTTGGCAAAAGTGTTGACGAAGCCTTGATGTGGGGACCAATAAACTCAATGTCTGTTGTTCAAAAAATTGGAGCACAAGAAGGACTTTTAACTCGCGAGGAACTTGAAAAATATCTTGCGGACCGCCCTGACGACTATGAGCCTAAAAAGGTTTGACAGGAGTAGCGAAGTGGCAACACACTCACTGTTATTGCGAGGAGTGTAATGAAATGGAACGACGAAGCAAATAGT
>CAYRGE010000008.1:15789-18737 GCA_964423985.1 uncultured Candidatus Saccharibacteria bacterium
GGAACGACGAAGCAAATAGTATGAAATTTTAAATCCGAAACGATAAATCTGGATTGCTTCGTACCTCGCAATGACAAACAGAGTTCGTAGTAATAAATAATTATCCGCAATAATAGATAAAGCTTGTCGCGACTAGTTAGCATTGACAATGACAAACAATATCCGCAATTACAGATAGTGTTCACTGTAACAGACAACTGCTTACAATGACAAAAACACAGCGTATTTACAAATGGTGTTTATCTAGGATTGTTTTATTTTATTATCTTTCTAAAGCTCTTTTTCCTGCTTTTACTATACTGTCAACATCCATACCGTAATGCTTAATTAGCTCGTCTGGTGTGCCAGATTGTCCAAATTTATCATTTACACCAATGAACTCAATTGGTGTTGGATATGTCTTTGCAAGTAATTCAGCAACAGCTGACCCCATTCCTCCCGCTATTTGATGCTCTTCAACTGTAACAATTTTACCAAACTCTTTTGCAAAAGATATTATTGCTTTTTCGTCAAGTGGTTTAATGGTTGAGAGATTTAAAACAGAAACACTCACTCCTTCTTTTTCAAGTTTTTTAGCAGCTATCAATGTATTGTATAAAAGTGGACCACATCCAATAAAACCAACTTTTTGTTTTCTATCTTTATTGCTTTCAAAAACAACTTGTGCTTTTCCAATCTCAAAAGGAGCATTTTCTGTGGTTATTACTGGTGTTTTTTCTCTTGTTAGGCGTAAATAAACAGGACCATTGTGTTCTGCTGCTGATATTGTTGCTTTCCTTGCTTCAATTGCATCACACGGCACTAAAACCGTCATATTTGGCTGTACACGCATAAGTGCAATATCTTCAAGAGCCTGATGAGTTGCACCATCTGGACCAACAGAAACTCCTGAATGTGCACCAACAATCTTCACTGGGACATTATTTAAGGATATAGTTGATCTTATTTGTTCATTATTGCGACCTGGACTAAATGCTGCATATGAGGTAATAAATGGAATTTTCCCATAATTTGCAAGACCTGATGCAACCGTTGCTAAATTCTGTTCTGCAACTCCAATCTCTATATATCTTTCTGGAAACTTCTCCTGAAACATATCGACGCGAGTTGATTCCGCAAGATCAGCACAAAGAACAATCACACGATAGTTATCTTCTCCTGCAAGAACAAGCCCTTCACCAAAACCATCTCTTGTTGGTGCTTGTTTAAGACCTCCTTCATTAAATAGGTTTTTTGCTAAATGTGTATTTTTATTAATCATATTTATTTTATATCGTGTTTTTATCTAAACATTTATGGTGAAATTTTTACAAAATTATTGATGTTCGCTTTTAATTCTTCCGCCCAGCGTACGCAATTCAGACAAAAATCTATCAGCCTCTTCTTTTTTAGGCGATTTTCCGTGCCACATATAATCAAACTCAATCTCCTTTATTCCTTTTCCAGGTATGGTGTGAGCAATAATCATTGTGGGTTTTTCAAAAACCGCTTTTGCTTCTTCTGTTGCGTCGGTAATTTCTTCAATATTGTGTCCATCTATCTCAATCACATTCCAGTTAAATGCCTCATATTTATCACGCAGAGATTCAAGAGGCATAACTTCCTCTGTCATTCCATTTATCTGAATATTATTTCTGTCTAATACAGCAGTTAGGTTTGATAGCTTGTTTTTACTTGCAAACATTACTGATTCCCAAAGGTTACCAGATTGATGTTCTCCGTCAGATGTTAAACAATATGTTCTAAATTTTTTACCGTCCATTCGTGCACCGTAAGCAATACCTGCTGCTTGACCTAATCCTGAGCCAAGAGGACCAGATGTGTTTTCTATTCCTAATAAAGCATTTCTTTCTGGGTGCCCTTGTAGGCGAGAACCAAACTTGCGTAGTGTTTTAAGTTCGTCAATTGGGAAATAACCAGAGTGTGCCATTGTTGCATACTGCACTGGGACAATGTGTCCATTTGACAAAATAAGCCTATCTCTTTCTGTCCAAGATGGATTACTGGGCTTGTGTTTTAAAATATGAAAATAAAAAGCAGTAAAAATATCTGCCATTCCAAGCGCTCCTGCTGTATGCCCAGAACCAGCTTCAAACAACATTGTGATAATTGATTGCCTAATTTCATTTGCTTGCAATTCTAATTCTTTTATTTTGTCATCGTGTACATATCCCATTTATTTTTTAAAATTATGTTTTTAAAACTAGCTATTTCTAAGTTTCTTTATTGTTTCTTTCTTATCTTCACTGTTTAAAATAGTAGAACCAGAAACCATTCTGTTTACACCAGCTAATACAATTTGTGGAGCCGTCTCAAGGCTTACCCCACCATCAATACTTATTATAATATCTGGATAGTTTTCTCGCAAATTTTGTATTTTGTCAATAACTCTTTCATCAAAAGGAAATCCTTGATACCCAATCTTTGCAATTCCCATATATTGAATAAAATCAATCTTATCTATAAAGGGGTATAAAACTTCAATGTCTGTATCAATATTTATTGCAATTCCAAACTCCAAAAAACTTTCGTGGTTTTTGTTGAAAAATGGTAGTGTAAAAAATTCCTCTATGTTTTTTACAGACTCAATATGAACAATAATTCGTTTCGCTCCAATCTCGCTCCATTTACCAAAAACACTCCTTGTGTCTGCAACCATTAAATCAATTTCATAATTAATTTCTTTTAGCAGTGGTAGATTTTTTGTTTTTTTTAAAAAATCATCAAATTCTTCACCACTATTGTGTGGCCATGTTTTTTCTGGCACAAAAACTCCATCCATAATATCTAGTTGTATAACATCCACCAAACCTATAAGTTTTTTTGCAAAAACATCTATCTCCTCAAGACTTTTAGGCATTATTGCTGGTATAATTTCTGTCATAAAAAATACTTAATAAGTATCAATACTTTTTCTATTAGACTGAGAGGTTTTTATTATTTCAAAC
>CAYRGE010000009.1:0-5787 GCA_964423985.1 uncultured Candidatus Saccharibacteria bacterium
GAAAAGACGGTTTAACATTACAGACAAGAGATTACTCATGCTGAGTATCTTATAATCTAGTGGAGTGAGTGAAATATAAAATGTAGCGTAGTGGAATTTTATATTTCCGAATGAGCGACGATTATATTTACTAATATCAATGCTCGTCATCGGAAGAGATTCTGCGGGGTTGCCTCCGTAGAAGTTTTTTATCAGGAGACAAGTGTTGCATTATTTCCTTAAGTTTATTTTATGTGACAAACAACTATTTCCTCTTTGTTGCAATCTCGTCAGCAACATTTTTTGGCACTATGTCATAGTGATCAAACTCCATAGTAAAGCTAGCACGACCTTCTGTCATAGAACGGAGAGTTGTTATATATCCAAACATTTCTGCAAGCGGAACCATTGCTCCAATAACCTTATACATTCCCCTGTCTTCCACTCCTTCAATCTGTCCTCGTTTTGAAGAAAGATGTCCTGTAACATCGCCCATAAATTGTTCTGGTGTAACAACTTCAACCTTCATAACTGGCTCAAGTAAAACTGGGCCAGCACTTCGCGCAGCTTCTTGTAGTGCCTGCGATGCGGCAATCTTAAACGCAATTTCTGAGGAGTCAACATTATGAAAAGAACCATCATAAAGCTCAACAGAGATATCTACCAAAGAATATCCAGCAATAACCCCTCGCTCCATGCCTTCTTTAATCCCTTTTTCCACTGGAGCAATAAACTCCTGTGGAATAACTCCACCCTTGATACTATTTACAAACTCAAGGAAATCTGACCTTTTAACATTCTTTGGCAATTTCTCTGTGTCCACCGTCTTGTCCATTGGTTTAATTCTAATTTTCACATGACCATACTGCCCTCTACCACCACTCTGTTTGATATATTTATTTTCAGCACTTGATTCTTTTGTAATGGTCTCACGATATGCAACTTGAGGACTACCAACATCTGCCTCAACTCCAAATTCGCGCTTCATTCTGTCAACAAGAATATCAAGATGAAGCTCACCCATTCCCCATATAACAGTTTCTGCTGTCTCAGAATCTGTTGTAATTCTAAATGTAGGATCTTCTGATGCTAGCTTATTAAGAGCAACCCCCATCTTTTCTTGGTCTGCTTTTGTTTTTGGCTCAATACGCAAAGAAACAACTGGTTCTGGGAAATCAATGCCTTCAAGAATGATTTGGTCTGTTTCTGCACACAAGGTGTCTCCTGTATTTATATCCTTAAGCCCCACAGCTGCGGCAATTTCACCAGCATACACCTTTTTAACTTCTTCTCTATCATTAGAATGCATTCTAAGTATGCGACCAACGCGTTCTTTGTTTCTTGCCCTTGTATTATATATATATGAACCAGCCTCAAGAATACCTGAATAAACACGGAAAAATGTTAACTGTCCAACGAATGGATCTGTAGCAATTTTAAATGCCAAAGCAGAGAATGGCACATCATCAGAAGGAGCTCTCTCTTCTTCAGCTTCTGTTTTTGGATTCACCCCCTTAACTGGAGGAACATCAACCGGAGAAGGAAGATAATCAATAACAGCATCAAGTACTAGCTGAACACCTTTATTTTTAAGCGCTGAGCCACAAAAAACTGGAAACAACTTATTTGAAATAACTGCTTTTTTTGCTGTTTTCTTTAATGTATCAACACTTATATCCTCTCCCTCAAGATATCTATCCATAAGACCATCGTCATGTTCAACAATTTTTTCAACAAGAATAGCATGCAACTTGTTTGCTTCTTCCTTAAGATTTTCCGGTATTTCAATCTCTTTAATTTCATTGCCCATTTCCCCTTCAAACGAATATCCCTTCATTTTAAGAAGATCTATAACCCCTTCGTGATTCTCTTCAAGCCCAATGGGAATCTGAAAACGAACTGCATTTGGAGTTAATCTATCTATTATAGTTTTAAAAGAGTGCTCAAAAGATGCTCCAGTTCTGTCAAGCTTGTTTACAAAACAAACTCGAGGTACGCCATATTTATCTGCTTGTCTCCATACAGTCTCCGATTGTGGTTCTACTCCAGCAACTCCATCAAATACAGTTACTCCGCCATCAAGCACCTTGAGGGATCGCTCAACTTCTGCCGTAAAATCAACATGACCAGGCGTGTCAATTATGTTCATTTGGTATTTTTCACCAACACCGTCTTCGCAATAGGTTGGTGTCCAAAAACAAGTTGTTGCTGCGGAAGTAATAGTGATACCTCTTTCACGCTCTTGCTCCATCCAGTCCATAACAGCCTCTCCTTCATGTACTTCACCAATTTTGTGTGAAACACCAGTATAATATAAAATACGCTCTGTAACCGTAGTTTTCCCTGCGTCAATGTGTGCAATAACGCCAATATTTCTTACTTTTTCTAGTGGATATTCTCTGTTCATATCGTAGTTTTAAGAGTTAAAAAATTATCTATATAGATAATAAATATTACTAAAATATTTTAGCAAGCTTTAATCATATAAAAGTTCACTAAAAACACAAACCTAAATCTTTAAATAGAATTGGTTTGTTTTTATTTAAAATTACCAAGCAAAATGAGCAAATGCTTTGTTAGCTTCTGCCATTTTCTGCGTATTTTCTTTTCTTTTAACAGCATCTCCTTCTCCTTTATTAGCAGCAATAAGTTCATCAGCTAATCTTTTGTGCATTGCAATGCCTTTTTTGCTTCTAGAAGCAACTACAATCCATCTCATTGCTAGCGTAGATCTTCTTTCTGGTCTAACTTCTCGTGGAACCTGATAATTAGCACCACCAATTCTTCGCGACCTCACTTCTACTTGTGGCCCCGCATTTCTTAATGCTCCTTCAAAAACCTCTATTGGATCTTTTTTTTCTTTTTCTTTAATCATTGCAAAAGCATCATACAACACCTTGCGAGCGGTATTTTTTTTACCATCAAGCATTATGTAATTTATAAACTTGCTAACCACAAGTGAATTATATACACGATCCTCTGTTATTTTTGTTTTTCGTTTTACTGGTCTTCTCATTTTGATTTTTTTAAAATATCCTTAATCTATTTTTTTGAAACACTTGGTTTTTTCGCACCATAACGACTTCTGCTCTTCTTTCTGTTTTCAACACCACCAGCGTCAAGTACCCCCCTAACTACTTGATACCGCACACCAGGGAGATCTTTTACCTTACCGCCACGAATTACAACAACTGAGTGTTCTTGTATGTTGTGTCCCATTCCAGGAATATATGCTGTAACTTCCATGTTGTTTGTAAGTCGCACTCGTGCAATTTTCCTAAGTGCTGAGTTTGGTTTTTTGGGTGTAGTTGTTGTAACTTTTACACACACACCTCTCTTAAAGGGAGAAAAGTAATATACTGGTTTGTGTTTTTTTGTATTAAAACCACGCATAAGAGCAGGTGTTTTAGTTTTTTTAACCTGTTTCTTGCGTGGATTTCTTACTAATTGATTTATTGTTGGCATTGTTAATTTAAGTGTTAAGAATTTTTAGTGTTAGGTGTTTTTATAACCACAAGCCTTATTTCTGTATTGTAGTTATGGTATATAAAATTTTATTATCTTTATTTATTAATCTCTTATCAATTAATAACTCAGAGTTTAATACGAAAGCAAAAAAAAAGCAAGGTATTATACAAAATTACAGCTAATACGCCCTTGTATTTATGCCCGCATATTTAAAACAAACTCTTATTTTACGCCACGTTTCTCTTGTTATTTAATTTCATATGTAATATGCACAATAACTTGAGTTTCATTTTCGCCAACCTCTACTCCCATTGCTGGAGACTTAGACAACATACTCACGCTTTCTAGCCCAAGAGCACCATCTCTTGTAGCCCAAGGTGAGCTGTGGCGACCTTCTTCAAATCTAACAATCTTGTCTATTTTAATACCAAGCGATTTAGATAATGCTTTTGCTTTTTCTTTCGCTTGTTTAATGGCTTTTTCTCTTGCTTCTTTTTCTATTTCATCTTTATTATCTACCGTAAAATGCAGAGAACCTATTTGATTAGCCCCAAAAGTTGCCCCTCCTTGGATTATATCCCCTATTTTATCCATATCTCTTATTTTAACTTCTAGTGACTGATTAATCTCATAACCAACTAACACTCTATTTCTTCTACTAGTGAGTGGATTCTCATCTTCATGCCATTCATAGCGAGGATTTACTCTGAAAGCAACTGTTTGTAGGTCTTTTTCTTCAATCTTATTTTCCTTCATAAAACTAATTATGTTGTTCATTTTTTCTTTATTTTCCAACATCGCCAATTCAACGCTTTTTGCCTCCGTAATGACTGCAAGGTTGACTAATGCTAAATCTGGCTTAACAAACACCTTTCCCTTGCCTGTAATTGTTATTGTATTTCTAGCTTCAAACTCCTGCCCTATATAACTACTTTGTTCCATTTTATTTAGCGTAAAAATAAAAACAAAGATGGTTGCAAAGACAAAGAAAAAACTAATTGTTATAAACAATATTTCTTTGCTGTTGTTCATTATTTTTTCTATTTTATTATTCATATTTTATTGAATATTAGTTTTACAAACTGTTGATATTTTATACTTTGTTTTTCAAGAATAGCGAACTATGGCAACATCATTGATTCTATTGTCTTATATTCTGTTGGTGGCACAATAGTAGGAACCTCATTGTGTTCACTATATACCATTTCTACTTCTCCAGCGATACTCATATTTTTTGTAGCATTTTTTATTCTAACCAATCTTGCTTTTTCTTCTGGACTTACATTTGTTTTTGCACCTACTAAAACAGAATTTATAATTGCAATAATTTCAGACAAATCAGCACTAATTGTTGCTGTTTCTTTTATTGATAAGTGTTTTTTCTTGCAAATATACCCAGTAATATTTATCTCCATTGCTTGAATGATTTTTGTAATTTTTGGCCAGTTTTTGTTTATTGCAAGCACTAATTCTTCTTCAAACTCTAATGCTTCTTTTTGAGTTATGCTTTTACTTGCTTGCTTTTGTGCTATTTCATCAAACAATCCTACGGCCTTTATTAATACATTTCTTACTTTATCTAAATCTACTCCATATGCAATATTATATACAGGTTTTCCGTTAATTTCTGTATTTGGCAACACTTTTTTTACATAATATACACCAAAAAGATCTGGAAGCAATTTCTGCACAACCCCAGACATCATTTCTATTTCTTCAGCACTATCTGGGTCAAACGGTGTTTTGGTCCAAACACCTAGTTGTTCTTCTATTCCTGACATTACCATATCTGCTAAAAATATTCCTCCAACTTGTGTAACCACCTCCCTCAAGCCACTGATTTCAGTAATTTTAGTATAGCTTTCAAGATTTATTGTTTTCATCTCCATTGCCACTGAAATATCTGCTTTTCCAATCATTTTTATTTTTGACAAAATATCTATTCCGAACATCTCTCCCATTGCTTTTATATTTTCTAATTCTTCAGGTGTGCTAATTTTTTCAACAAAACCTGCCATTGCATTAAAATCTATAAAAATATTGTATGTAAAAATACCATCTAAATCTTGTTTGGCAAAATCAAAAGGCTCTGTTACTGAAGCTTGCATATTTTCCAGTGACATCTTTAAAACGGGTGTTTTATTGTCTTTAATTTCAAGGAAACCACCACCTGTGGTTGTGAATGAACTTAAGCCAAGTGTATTGTGAAGACTTTCTCCTAGTATAACATTTGCCTCTTCTATTGTTGGTTTTGCTGGTTGCAGTGCCTTAAAAGCGAAAACTCCTGCCGTTATAGCAAAAAATACAATCACACCAATTAAAATTTTTTTATTCATATAT
>CAYRGE010000009.1:5887-17927 GCA_964423985.1 uncultured Candidatus Saccharibacteria bacterium
TATCTTAAAATCTTTTTTATTTATTTAAACTATTTTTAAACATAAATAAATTATTAATACTTTTTTATAATCACCTGTTATCACACACAAATCAATATATCTATAATATGTTAAATATTATAACGATATTCCAGTTAAAAGCAAGAACAACACACTAACAATTGGCCACACTATTTTTACTGCAAAAAGAATTACAATAAAAAACATTATGAACCAATATCGCTCAAGAAATTCCTGAATTGCATTAAAACGATATGGCAGTAGTGCAAATAAAATTTTTGAACCATCTAGTGGTGGAATTGGTATTAAATTAAAAACAGCAAGAACAAGATTTAACAACACAATCAACACAGAAATTTCAATAAAACCGCTCGGCAAACCAAGGGTGTCACTAAAACGAATCAGCATTGCAAATATAACTGCAATAAGAAAATTAGCAGCTACTCCTGCCCCACCAACAAGAATAGTACCTAATCTCTGGTTTTTCATATTATACGGATTGAACGGTACTGGTTTTGCCCAACCAATCATAAACTGCCCAGCTGTTGAAAAATAAATCAATACGGGAACAACAAAAGATCCCAACGGATCAATATGAGGAACAGGGTTTAGTGTTAATCTTCCAGCAAGCCGTGCTGTTGGATCACCAAGTAAGTCTGCAACATATCCATGAGATACTTCATGGATGATTACCGACATAATTAAAATTGCTATAAAAAAAATAAAACCAACTTCCATAATATTGATTGCAGTTTAAATCATAAAGTATTATGCTAAAATATCAGCGAAAAAAGAACTATATTTGCATAATATAATGAATATGATAACATGTGTGTACAAAAACTTAAAATATATTATATGGCTAAATTATGTCCAATTTGTAATAAAGGATCACTAGTGGCTGGAAGATATTCCAACCGTGTTCGTGCAACACAGTACAACCCAACCGGAAAGGTTCGTAGATGCCCAAACCTACAGTGGGCTCGTCTTTCTGATGGTTCGCGTGTAAAAATTTGCACACGATGCCTCAAGGCAAACAAACACCTATCAACTAAATTAGTTGCTAAATAAAAAAACAGCTTTTTTATTTAAATTTTTGTTTTATTTGTGTTTTTATTGTATTCACCAGTAATACTTATTTCTAGCAACCTGCAATTTCCGTAGATTGTTGTTTTTTATTTTCTCCAAATACCAACTCCGTCTGTTTCAAAAACAATTGTTCCGTAATTTATTGTTGATATTGCTGTAATTCCAGACTCAACAACCCTTTCTATTGTTTCTTTATGTGGATGTCCATATCTGTTGTTGTGTCCCGCAGAAACAACTCCATATTGCGGACTAACTACACCAAGAAAAATCTCTGCGCTTGAGTTTTTTGAACCATGATGCCCAAGCTTAAGAACATCAGATTCCAATGTGTTTCCATCAATCGCTACTAAATATTTTTCTATTTTTTTAGAAATATCTCCAGTTAAAAGAAACGACACATCACCATAAATAAGTTTTCCAACAATTGACGCATCGTTGGGTAAAAACCCCTCAACACACCTATCTGGATATAAAACCTCAAAAAATACATCTTTATCAAGAAATATACGCATACCCCGTTTTGCAACAACCCTTACCGCCCCTTCTGCATCCGCACGAGCCTCAAAAAAATCATAGGTTTTAGTTTTTCCAGCTACGCTTGTTGTGATTATGTACCCAACATCAAGTCTTTTGAATACATCAATTAAACCCCCTATGTGATCCTTGTCAGGATGAGTTGCAAGCACTATGTCAATTGATC
Organism: uncultured Candidatus Saccharibacteria bacterium; assembly: GCA_964423985.1. GTDB lineage: Bacteria > Patescibacteriota > Minisyncoccia > Phycocordibacterales > CAYRGE01 > CAYRGE01. The sequence continues at coordinate 7,677 of CAYRGE010000009.1, forward strand.
GGTCGTAAAATGCCATTTTTTTGCCAAGTTCTTTAAGTACTGCCCTGCCTTTTCCCCCGTCAATCAGCATTTGATTTCCATTTGGAGCTTCAATAAAAATTGCATCTCCTTGTCCAACATCAAGAAATGAAACAGTAAGAATTCCTTTGTCTTGAGCAACAACCTGAACCCATATAAAAATATTTAGAAAAACAAGAAATGTAATAACCAACCAAAGTACATATAACGACTTTCTTTTCATATGCGCAATATTATCACAAGACAAGTTTGATGAGTGTTAAGCACTTGAACGCCTGCAACTGAAACAGGAAGTTGAGTGAAATTTTAGGGGTACGAAACAGAACACTCCGATACGGCGAACCAAAACAGAAAATTCTTCAATACATTTTTTTAATTTTTTTTGCAACTTCAACCTGCGTCAAACCAGACTCCTTGCGAGTTTTTTGTAAGTTATCAACAACATTTCTATATTTTTTAGAGTAACTCAAATTCTTTATAATTTTATTACATATCACACCACAGAATATACCAAATTAGGTTAATATATAATATATTGCGAACCCGACCAACAAAACCATTTTCTTCCTCTTCTTTTTTTCGCCTGTCGGCGGAGGGGTTTGGGGGGGGCTGAACAGTTGAACGAGAGTCAGCAAAGAAAACTTTAACTCCTGTCCTTTCAGTAATTATATTGTGTTTAGCCATCTCTCTTCCTTGATAATAAGCCATGTTTAACTTCATTTCTTTTAGTAATCTTTTAATTAAAGGTATTGAACGACCAAATCCTTTTGCTCTCAAAAATCTTGTGACGAACCCGTTTTCGCAATTCAAAAATATGCTACAATTGTCTTTATGTTTGAAATATCAGTTGAAAGTATTGTTGTAGCTCTTAGTTATTTTGGTATTTTCCTTTTAATGGTAACAAATGGATCTATAAGTTTTCCGTCAAGTCAGGTGCTTTACATAATCACTGGTTATTTTATATTTACTGGAGCTCTTTTTTTGCCACTTGTTGTTTTAGTTGGAGCACTTGGAAATACCGTGGGTTGTGTTATTTTATATGAAGTTGCTCGCTCTAAAGGGTTAAAATACATAACAAAATTTAAGTTTTTCCCCGAGCAAGTTATCAAGAAGGTGCAAGTTGCTTTTCAGAAACGCGGAGTCTGGTTTGTTTTTATTGCTAAATTAATCCCAGCACTAAAAGTGTTTGTACCGATACCTGCAGGAATTAGTAAAATGAGCAGACCCCTGTATTTGTTTGCTATCTTTACATCGTCTGCAATCTGGACTGCCCCTTTTATTGCAATTGGGTATTACTTTGGTAAAAGCTCTGATGTTTTTAGCAACTATGCAATTATATTGATGTTTGTGGCACTGATAATGTTTGGTCTTTTTTATCGCTATATAAACAAATTACAGGTTGTTCAAGATGTTTATGGAGGTCAAATAAAAACACTCAACTAGTGTGGGTATTTATTTTTACAGGCTTTACTTCTTTTTTGAATAAAGTGCATTTTTTATATAAAAATACCATTGTGGTTTTTGTATTAATATCCACAAAATAGCATATGAAATAAAAACTGCAAGAATTGGAAAATGTGGCACAAAAACAGCAGCAAAGGGAACTTGTACAAAGAATGCAACAACAAGTAAAATATATTCAAGTAGAAAATATGCTATTGTCCCAACAACCATTGATGCTGTAAAATGCACAAAACCAAGCAAGCCAGCTAAAAATCCAAAAAACATAACGGCTGGAATAGTAATAAGAACAAGGAGATTTACTGGAATAGCAACAAGTGAGAACTTTCCCATATAAAAAAGCAATAATGGTAATACAAATATCTGTGTAGCAATGGTAGCCGCAGCAATTTGACGCAAACCAAGTTTGTTTGGAATTATTGAGAGTCGTTTCTCTACGATTGGAGAGGCACAAATAAGCCCCAAGGTTGCAATAAATGAAAGCTGAAAGGAAACATCAAAAATAAGTATTTTGGGATTGTGTACTACCATTAAAAAACCAGCCACAAACAGTGCTCTTTTAATATCATGCACCCTTCCTGTTGCGCGCGCTAATATAACAAGCAGTGCCATTATAGACGCACGAACAACGGGAGCACCAGCCCCAGCCATTACCGCAAATAAAACAATGCTGATAGCACTAAGAGACAGCGATGCCATAAAGGGTAAGAAGGCGAAAAATCTCATCATTGCCTCCGCAACAATAGTCACATTATAGCCAGACAACACAACGATATGTATAATTCCAGTTGTTCTAAAATCTTCTAAAAGCTGTGGCCCAAGGGATTGTTTGGCTCCTATTATAATTCCACCCAATAGAGACGAGTGTGGTTCTTGTAATACCAACCCAATCCGTTCAATAAACGACTGCTTGAATATAAACAACTTTTCTCTAATAAAACTACCTTCTCCAACACCAATCAATTCTACTTCTGGGTAAAACATCTGATATGCAACACCCTTTTTGCCAAGAAATGCAATGTAATTAAAAACTCTCCCTGTTTCTTCGTTTGAGAAATTTTTTGGTTTATTTATCTCACCCTTTAATATAACCCTGTCGCCGTAACTAAACTCTGGAAATCGCTCTATTGTCGCAATAACTTTAGCAGTAATAGGTGTTTTTTCTTCTTCTTTGTGTATGTATTCAAGGCTTACAATAATCTTTGTTCGTGCATCTCGTTCGTCTGGTTCACCAGAAATAACACCTTCTATAAGAACGCTTTGCTCTATATTTAAGTCAAGTACGGGGTCGCCAATACGCGACTCTACAATATCAAAACGCGCAATCCCAAGCGCAATAAATAAAATTGACAACGAAGCAAATACAACCACGCGCTCCCTAAAAAGAACACCTATGCAAAGTAGTGCGATAAATAGCAACCCTAAAAACCCAATAAATACAACACCAAAATCAAAAAAAGAACGAAATGCAACACCAATAATGAAAAAAGCTAATAATAGCGTAATTTTGTTCATTTTATATCAAAAATCCGTTATTAAACTTGAATTTCTGTTGTACTGTCTTGTATTTCCTTTAATTTCTTAAACAACTTTATGGGTATAGTTATTACTGTGTATCTATGCTTAATTAATAGATAAATAGTGTGCTTGTTTATAAATTTGAAATTTCTGCTAAAAACAGTATCATCAACGACTTTTTAGTCTTATATAGCTAAAATATTGCTTGTGTTTTATTAATTTTACTAAAATCCACAGCTTATCACGGCTTATTAGTCTTGTTTGTTTAATTCATTGGTTTATTTTTAATTATCTCAAAATAAACCAATGAAAATTCTTACACACCCCTATCCATAGCTTCATTTGCTAAAGCATCTGCTTTTTTATTCTGTTCACGAGGCACATAGACAAATTCTACATTAGGAAAATCTTTAACACGCATATTCCATATTTTTATAAACTTAGGAAACAAGGTTGGTTCTTTAATTTGATATTCACCAGAAAGCTGTTTTTTTACCAACTCGCTGTCGGTTCTTATTTCAATTTTTATGTCTTTTGATTTTTTTCCAAGTATTTTTTTTGCTTCTTCAAGAGCTAAAACAATAGCATCATATTCTGCCCAATTATTAGTCTGAACTCCCAAAAACCTTGACGCACTCTTCAAGTGCAAGCCCTCACCATCAGTAATAAAAGCCCCTGCCCCTGCTGGTCCAGGATTTCCACGAGAACCTCCATCTGTGTATATAATAAGTAGCTTATCTTTCATATTTTAATCTATTTTTCATATCTAATAAGTATCTCTAGGTATTTTTCTTGTGTTTTTTGAGGAATGTTTTTATGTGACAATTTATCTATTTTACCTTTGTTTTTAATAATATCTTTTATGTCATCAAAGAAAAACCATCTGGCGTGGCTAGAAATAACTTAGCTGTAATCCAAGTTTTTTCCATTTTTTTAGCTATTTCCAAAACACCACTCTTTGTGTGTGTTCCTCTATATTTTACTTCTATCAAACTAACTTCTCTTGTTTGGTTATTAACCACAGCAAAATCTGGAGCTGTGCGTGTTGCATCTAACACTATGTTGTCTTTTCTTTTTCTAATCTCTCCGTTTTTTGATAATTCTGGCAAAACATACTCATATCCAAAATGCAAAACCGTAAAAATACTTTCCCAATCTTTATTATTCTTCTTATATCTTGCATTTCTGAGCATCTGCTCAGAAATAGTTTCTGTAATTCTCCCCTTAACTAATGCTTCTGTAAAGCTAATCATGTTTATTTTATCGCCCTATAAATATTTAAATTCTAAACATTGTTTTCAGTTTACCACAAATCAATATTCATTCTTGTGTTTATCTTAAATCAACTCTGATTTAAGAGTGTTTTTCTTTTCTTTTTCTACTGGTGCTATGTGTTGTATTTTTAGTCTTAATTCTGGTCTTCCGCGAAAAACAGATTTTTCAATACTTCCCACCATATCAATGTTTTTATCATCTTCAAGTACTATCCCCTCAAAACCATTTAGGTCTGTAAAGAAAGAAATCGCCTCTAAATCATACCCATTTTGCTTGTTAAATGTAAGTTTTAGGTGGTTTTTTCCTTTTCCAAAACAAATTGCTGTTTTTATTTTTATGTTCTTAAACAAAAACATAGGCTTTGGATTATCTATACCGAACGGTGCAAATTGTTCGATTTTTTTATATGTATCCCAATTAACATCGCTGAGCGAGAGTTCTGTGTCTACAAAAACATCTCTACTTTCTATTTCCTTGTGTTTGTTTTTTTCACAAGAACGAACAAGTTCTTCCTCTAAGTGATGAATATTTTTATTTGAAATTGAAAAACCTCCAGAAAACTCATGTCCACCAACATTAATAAAAAAATCTTTTTCAACTCCTCTCATAAGTTCAACAACATTTACCTTTCCATTTGAACGACAGGATCCCTTTATGTCTTTTGTCTGCCCCTTTCCCCACACAAATGATGGCTTATTATGCTCGTCTGCGAGCTTGCTTGCAATAAGCCCTAAAATCCCTGGTTGCCATTTTGGATTTCCTACTACAACCACTTCGCCTATTTCTCTTTTTTTTATCATAAAACGAGCCTCTTTTACAGTTATGGCAACCAGTTTTTTTCTATATTCATTTAACTGGTGTAGGTATTTTGCCGATTCATCTGCCTCATCTTGACTATCTGCAGAAAGCAAACGAAATGCGTCTATTGGATGTCCCATTCTACCAGCAGAATTGATGCGTGGTCCAATCATAAAACCAATATCATCTTCGGTTATATGCATCTTATTTATGCCTATTTTTTTAAAAAGACTATTTAGTCCTAGTCGCTTGCTTTTTCGCAGCACCACGAGCCCAAAATACGCCAATACGCGATTTTCTTTCTTCAGCGATACCATATCAGCAACAGTAGATATTCCCACCATATCAAGAAGCCATTTTTCCCAGCCATCTGGTATATCTTTAAACAAACCATTGTTTTTGCCTTTATTTAATATTCCTTGAGATAACTTGAAAACAATCCCGCAACCACAAAGCTCTTTGTCTGGGTATTTATCTTTTTTTTGCTTTGGGTCTATGATTGTATATGCTGGTGGTAGTTTTTCCTGTGGTAAGTGGTGGTCTGTGATTATTGTGTCAATTCCAAGCTCATTTGCATACTCAATCTCTTCAACATCAGTAATTCCACAATCAACAGTAATAATAAGTTTTGTTTTGTTGTCAGAAAATTGTTTAATTGCTTTTTTATTTAAGCCATACCCTTCATTATGTCTGTGTGGAATATAAATATCTACATTTTTATAGTCAATTTTTTTAAATAAATCATAAAGAACCACACCACCAGGTATTCCATCACAATCATAGTCTGCATATACAACAATTTTTTCCTCCTTATCTATTGCTGTAAATATCCGCTCAACACCCTTTTCCATATTTAACATTAAAAACGGATCGTGGGTATCTCTATTATAATCTGGGTATAAAAACTTCTCTGCTTCAATTTTTGTTTTTATGTCTCTGTTTACAAGCAGTTTTTGTATAAATTCTTCGTAATCACCTAATTCTTTTTTGGTTTTTGAGGTTATTACGGTTTTTTTAATCTTAGGTAATTTCATAGGAATCATAACTATATTGTGAATTATACCACGCCCACACTTGTTTTTATTTTCTTGAATTTTAGGTATCATATTGTATTATTTACATAGTCATCGGCAATGAAACTACTTTTTATTCTAAAACCCTAAGACTTAAACAAAATTATGAAAAATTGTATATTTTGTAAAATAATCTCTGGAGAGATTCCTTCATTAAAAATTTATGAAGATGATTTTGTCTATGTATTTGCAGACATTAGCCCTAATAATTTAGGACATTCTCTCGTTATACCTAAAAAACACCACAAAAACCTATATGACATTCCAGACAAAACACTTTCCCATATAATGCCTGTTGTAAAAAAACTTTCTATTGCAATAAAAAAAGCCACAAAAGCAGACGGAATCAATATTATTATGAACAATGAACCCTGTGCGGGACAAGTAGTTTTTCATTCACACATACACATTATTCCCCGTCTTGAAGACGACGGCTACAAACACTGGAAAAGCCCTGATTTTAATGAGGTTGATATAGAAAAATCTGTTGAAAACATTAAAGAGGTACTTTTGAATGATACTGACACAAACTTAAGAGCTGTTTAGTTGTCTTTAATTTTAGCAAAAAGAAATGTCTTTATGTGGCGTAAAAATATACCCTATATACTGTTGAGTGTTTATTTATGAGCAAAAAAAAGGGCAAACTAAAAGTTTGCCCTTTTATAAAAATGAATTTTTCATTTTTATACATTAATAATTTTGTCCACGAAGCCCAAATCAAGGGCTTCTTTTGCCGTCAAGGTAGCGTTGTTTTCGCACAAGACACCAACTTGTCTTGCGCTCAAAACACTACGCCTTGCGAGAATTTCATACATCTTGTCTCGCAAGACACCTACTCCATATTCTGCTTCATCCATACAATCAAGTATGGCCTCCCTATTAAATGTGCCATTTGGGAGAGTTGACCATTTTGGCATACTGCCCGAAATAGGGTGAAAGCAAAGCTCTGAACTCTCATAAGCACCCCTTGTTTCACACCCCTGCAAAACAAGAATTGCAATAGAGCCACATTCGCTTTTTACGACTCCCTGCGTTATTACGCCACCCTCTCTTGCCTTAGCAAGAGATTCATGTATACAAAAACCTGCCAATGCGTCACCTCCCTTGCTGTTGATGTAGATTCTTAATAAACTACCGACCATCATCGATTCCGCCACCTTATCAAACTCTTCGGCAACGGTTTTTGTTATTTTTCTAAATCTTGCAAATACAGGCGTGTTTTTTCCCAGCCTTAAAGAACTCATAGCTCTCTCTCCTTTTTTTTGAATTTATTTTAAATACCCTGTGAAAAACCTCAAGATACTTGCATATATTGAGCTACTTTGCTATTATATATATAGCAATTATCTTGAGATTTGTCAAGGTGTATTGTTTTACTAGTCCTTTTAAAAATAAATAATATGGAAAAAATACCAAATTCATTAGACAATACTCCTTCTGATTCAGAAGGAGACAAAAAAACAGAAACAAATGAAGATATTGCAAACGAGCTTCCAAGAGAAGAGGCTCTAAAAAAACCAAAGATTGAGTATACTGGCGATCAAGATCTTTATTCAGACCCAAAAACTGGTGAAATAGTGAGTAGAGAAACACTTCTTGAAAGAATGAAATATCGACGAGACGAGCAAGCATAGGGGTTTTTACACGCAAGAACACCATATCTGCTTCATTGTAGATATTTATTAGCTTTGATGTTATTAACTGTATTTTACTCAAAAACACTGGGGATTCTATTTGTATTACAGTAGAATCTTTGTGATTGTAGGTTTCTAAGCACTGGATTGCTTCGTCGCTATCGCTCCTCGCAAAGACGAGGGGGTGGATTTTAATTTGTTATTACGAGCTCTTTTTGTCAAAGCAAGCACTTGTCCGTCATTGCGAGCTCTATCTGTCATTGCGAGGTATGAAGCAATCTAGAGTTATTGTTTCAATATTAAAGCTTCACAAACAACAACCCAAAATACTAAAATCCTCACTTATTTTTTAATTTAAGTGATGATTTTAGTATTTTTACACTGCAATTATTGTCTATTTGAATTTTTAACAGCTTCAAAACCACATAAACACCCTTCTGACAAAAAAGCGAGCATTGCCCCGCCACCTGTTGAAATAAAGGTAAATTTATCCGCAATCCCCATTTTTGATACAAGGGCAACGGTGTCGCCTCCTCCAAGAATTACTGTTTCTCCATCTTTTGCAAGAGTTAATAAAAGCCTTTTGGTTGCTTCATCAAACCCTTTTTCATAATTTCCCAGTGGTCCATTCCACAATACCAGTCGCATTTTACATATTAAAGCAGATATTTTTTCTGTTGTTTCTGGTCCAATATCCATAATTATATCCCCTGTTTTTATATCTTCTATTCTTCTTATTTCTGTTTTATTTCCAGTCTCAACAACAACATCTGTTGGCAATATTAAATTATCTTTTTTAATTATTGTTTCTAGGTCTGTATCTACAGTATCAGCTCTTGATTTTCCAACCTCAATTCCCTTGAATTTAAAAATTGTATTTGCAAGTGCCCCACCAACAAAAACACTATCGGCAACATCAAGAAACTTTTGCACAATTGGTAGCTTAGTCGCAAACTTAGCTCCGCCAACAATAAACAAGAATGGGTGCTTTGGCTTAAGTGCAAGTGATAAGTGTTTTATTTCTTCTTCAAACTGAAGCCCTATGTAAGATGGAATTCTTTTTGGTATTCCAACAATAGATGAATGTTTTCTGTGTGAGACAGCAAAAGCATCATTTACAAAAATATCCGCAAAAGATGCCAACAAGTTCCCAAAATCTTCACTGTTCTCTGTTTCACCGCTCCACTTCCGCAAGTTCTCAAGCATTACTATATCTCCATCATTCATTTGCTTGATTGTATTTAGTGCTTCTTTGTCGTATACATCAGAAATAAAACGAGTAGGTGTGTGTTTGTTTATATATTCAAATACAGGTAATAGCGTATCGCTTTTATCACGACCTATGTGTCCAGCAATTATAATGCGTGCACCTTTTTCTTTTAAAAAAAGAACGGTTGGTAATGCCTTATCTATGCGAAAAGAATCAATAATTTTATTATTTTCAATTGGAACATTTAATTCTAGTCGCAAAAACACTCGCTTACCTTTTATGTTTTCGATATTTTTTATCAAGTTTTCTTTCATTTTTTAAATATCTTCTGCGATTGAGATTATTTTTTCAAACTTTTTAGGGTCTAAGCTTGCCCGCCCAACTAAAAGCCCTTGAATTTCCCCCTTTTCAAAAAACACTTGCGTATTTTTGTGATCTACTGAACCACCATATAAAATCGGCACACTCATAGCTGTTTTTTTATCAAACATATCAGCAATAACTTTTCTTATAAAAATTGAAACTTCTAGAACATCTTCTGGTTCTGCAGCCCCTCCTCCCTTTTTACCTATTGCCCAAATCGGTTCATAGGCAATTATTAATCGTGTAAACATTGGTCTATTTAAAAACTTGAGAGCTACTTGTATTTCTTCTCTTAAGAATTTTGTAAAATTACCAGATGAATCGCGTTCTAATTCACCTATACAAAGGACTGTGTTTAGCCCAGCACGCAACGATGCAACAACTTTTTTTGCAATATCTTCACTTGTTTCACCCATTAATCTTCTTTCAGAATGCCCAACGATAACATATTTTACTTTAATGCTTTTTAGCATTTCAGCGGAAATCTCACCTGTAAATGGCCCTTCTTTCTCCCAAAATAGATTTTGAGCTCCCACCACACACCGACTGCCCGTGGCTTGGCTTGCAAGGTCTTTTATAAACAGAGATGGTGGGCAAATAACTGTTTGAATATTTTTTTTCTTACCAGCTGTTTTTTTTATAACACAAAAGAGTTTCTTTGCTTCAAGTGCTGAGTTTGGAAACATTTTCCAATTACCTATAATCAATTTTTTCATAAATTAATTATAGCATACACACTAAAAACATATTTGTTTTTTAATAAACAGCGTATTTGGGTTATTTTTACTACGAACATTTATCTATCATTACTAGCAGTTGTTTGTCATTGCGAGCTCTATCTGTCATTGCGAGGAACGAAGCAATCCAGAGTTATCGTTTCGTGTTTAAGGTTTCGTACTGG
>CAYRGE010000010.1:0-17469 GCA_964423985.1 uncultured Candidatus Saccharibacteria bacterium
AAACATCTCCTACTGTGTGTAATCTTGCTTGTGGTGTTGTTGTGCCAATGCCAACGCTATCATTTGGATTGTTTAAGGTTGCGTATACGCCGTCAGAACCAAAAGCACTTGGTGTGGTTGTGCTAACTGTAATTGGAGTCCAGAAACCACCCAAATTCTTGACTTGAATCACCCCACCACTATCACGAATACCATAACCATCTGTACTTGTTGCGTTATTAAAATTAATGTATCTGTTTAATCCTGAAAGAATAATATTTCCACCAATAGAAATTCTTGAAAAAGAAGAGCTTGTGCCAACAGACAACATATCTGTTATAAATAAATTCGTTGTTGTTGCATTTGTAAAGAATGCAGTTGATGAGGTTGACATTCCAATTGGTGTGGCGTCAATCCTTCCACCTACTACAGTGAGCACATCATCTATGTCGCTATCCACAACACAACCAACACAACCACCACGACCACGCACACTCTCAAGTGTTGAGTTGTTGTTTATTGTAAGAGAGCTAATAGAAATATCGCTCCCTCCAGATAACCTTAGAGCACCTCTTCTCCCTTGCAAAGACAAAACCCCTGCACTACCTCCTCCAGAAATAATTGTTGTACCTGCTCCGGTTGAAGATATTATGGGATTTGAGGGATCGCCACTAATAGTAATATTGCTTCCTGCTTGAAGTGAGTTAATTATATTAGATGCAAATATACTGCCTTGACCTGCATCTATATCAGCATTGTTTGTTTTTATCCCGCCCAACACTTCAAGAAGTCCATCAACTGTTCCTCTCCCTGAGATGTGATTGTCTCCACCAACTCGTAAATCTCCATCAATCGTTCCTTGACCTGCCGTAATACTATCTCCACCAACTCGTAAATTTCCACCAATTGTTTCTTGTCCTGAAACATAACTGTCCCCATAAACTCGTAATGCTCCATCAGTTATTATATCCCCTTCTACCACAAGACCTTCATCAATATACACATCGCTATTTATATTTAAAAAATCCTTATTTATAATTTCTCTCTCAACACGAACAATTGTACGCACTGGTGCTTCTTGTTCTGGATAAACAATTTGCTGTGTTGCTGTAACACCATCCATATTGTTTTGTTTTATATTTTTATGATTTATTGTCGTTGTAACTTTTGTTTCACTACTTCCACTTAACCATTTGCGAATAAAACTAAATGTGTTTTGTGTCTGTTCTGAAATTTCTGTAAATGCACCTGTTACAACTTCATACACACCAGCTATGTGTTCCCTCGAGTTAGTATCCATGTTATTGGTCTTTTGTTCTTCTGTTTGAATTTCTAGGTTTTTTTCTGTTTCTTTTTGTTCAGTAAACAATAAATCATTATGAGAATAATTATGAAAAACGCTATCATCTATATCTGTAATATTACGGCCATCTTTTAATAATGTTCCTGAAAATAAAATAAGTACAAAAATTCCAACTACGACAACAGCACTTGTAGCTATCCGTGTTAAAAACAATGACTGACGCTTTACTGGTAATTTATTTTTACCAGTAACAGTGTTTCTTAAAAACTCATTTTTTTGTGTGGATTTAAAAAACGACTTTTTTAGATAGTTTTGCTTTTCAATATCATAATATTCTTTTATTCGCAATTCTGCTAATTTTTTTTTCCTAGCCTTTTTTTCTTTTGCATTTTTGATTAAAAAATCATCAAAAAATTCTTCTTCTACGAACCATACTCCAGAAACCTTCCTCCCTTTAATTTTTCCAAGTCTACACAATCGAGAAACATAATCATAGGTAAATCCACTTTTTTCTCCAGCGCCTTTAGACGATATATATCTTTTATTTTCAAAAAATAATGTTTTAGTCATACAAAAAAATAATATCGCATCTACGAATTAACTATATTCTACAACAAAAAGCCTGTTCGCCAAAATATAATTCCATATCAAAAATGTGGATAAGTGTTTTAGCAAATGCGAAGTTTTTGTGTTTGAGTTTTAAATTTTAAATTACTCCCAGTTCAAAGCTAAGTTCAAGACCACACAGTAGTTTCAAAGTTTAATTGCAACACCTAATCTTAGTTATTAAGATTAGGTGTTCTGTCATTGCTAGGAACGAAGCAATCCAGAATTGTTGTTTCGGATTTAAATTTTTATACTGGATTGCTTCGTCGTTCCGCTACTACTACACTTCTCCGCAAAGACAATGAGTGTTGTTTCACTTCTCGCAATAGTGGTGGATGCATTATAAGCAGTTGCTTTGTCATTGCGAGCATTTATTCTGTTACCACTATCAGTTGTTTGTCAGTGCGAATACCACCTGCCACTAGCAGTTATCTGTCATTGCGAGGTACGAAGCAAACCAGAATTATCGTTTCGAGTTTATGTTTTCATTTCCAAAAAACCCAAAACAATATGATATTGAGTAAATAGCTTTTATTCTACGCACTAAACAAAAAAACTAATTAACAAGCAATATTATTCATTAATATCGAGTAATTAAAAAAAATAGACTACGAACAATCTATATAAACAAAGAGTGTTCGCCATTTATTATTACTATCCACAACAAAACAAAAAAACAAAGGTATGCGCGCGAAAGTTAAATCACCTTGAGCCTGTTCTTTGGTTTATAAATACATAAACTCGTCTTGCCGAGATAGTATAGCACAAAAAAGAAAGGTTCTAGTAGTGCCTTGTGTAAGTCAGCTCTTTTTGAAATAAGAACAAGGATAATAGCACCATTAGGACTATTACTATAAAGATAGCTATTTTAAGTGTTGCTAGGCGATGTTGCTTGTTTGAGGTATTAACACAATCAACGACTATCGCCTCCTTATCTACGGCACTTGCAGTTTGTTTTACCGTTGTGACCAATATCTTATTTGCCTTACTTGTTTTTGCTTCTTTTTTTACACTAACTTGTATCTTGTTTGTTTTTTTCTTGCTTACTATGGATCTCTTGGTTGATGGAGATATTAATTTATGGTTCCTAATAGATACTTCTTCAATATACCAATTTCTTCCTAGTAGTTTTGCGTTTATTTTACCAGACCTACAAAGCTGACCTACATAATCTGCGGTATAGTTAGTAATTCTTGCTGCTCGTTTTGACGAGATAAAGGCTTTTCCTTCAAAAACAAGTGTTTCATCCATTACCTTAAGTATATACACCATTCAACATAAATCAAGGCAAGAATATAGACACCTTGTCGTTAAAAACATGTATTATTGAGTGTTTAAATTTAAACTCTTTAGTGTTTCCGTCTGGTGTGTGTATGATAATTGGTTTGTTTTTTATAATTGTTATAAATTTCGCATGCTCTGGCAGTATATCAAAACAACCCTTTGAGTTTTCAGACGAAACAGCAACCGCTTCTCCTTCCCACAAAACATACTCTCGCCCTGTTATTTTTACATTAAGATTGTATTCATCCATACATTTTCACCTTTAAAACATACTAGCTTTTTCTTAGTTTAGTGTTGCGCTCTTTGTGTCACCTATATATAAGAACTTTTCTGGAGGGACAAGATCGAGTGTGCCATCAAGTATTGCGCCAACATCTATTACCACATCCTTTATACCAACATATATTCCTTTTCGCCCTGACTGAACCTCTGTTGTAAAGAAAGATTGAGTCATATAATTAAGAAGTTTTTGTGCTCTGGTATAGATTTTTTGATTTTCAGCAGACAGTTCCTCTTCGCCAACTATTGTAACAATTCTAGATAATCGCTCATACTGGCTCAATACTTCAGTTGCTTTAGTTACAGCCTTGTAATGATCTTGGTTAATACCGCTTGAATTAATCATGGATGATCTTGAATAAAAAGGATCTACTGCTGGATGTCTACCTTGCTGTGTCATCGGCCTCGAAAGGATAGCTACTGCATCAAGGTGTGGAATTGTAGCTGCTATTGTTGGATTACTAAGTTCATCAGCTGGAACATATACAGCTTGCACAGATGTTATTGTTGCTTTGCTGGTACTTGTTAACCTGTTTTCAAACTGAGCAATTTCAGACTGAAGAGTTGGTTGATATCCAAATTCAGAGGGTATCTCTCCCATAAGAGTAGATAGCTCGCTTCCTGCTTGTAAAAACCTGAATACATTATCAACAAAAAACAACACATCCCATTCTTTTTCGTCTCTAAAATATTCAGCTAGTGTTGCTGCTGACCAGGCTGTCCTAAATCGCACCGCTGCGTTTTGATTGATATGTCCCATTACTAAAACTGCTCTCTCAAGAAGATTACTCTCATCTAGAGTTCTCCATAGTTCTCTGGATTCACGGATTCGCTCACCTATGCCAGCAAACACAGATACTCCTTTATACCTACTACTTATGTTGTGTAAAATTTCTGCCATCAGTACTGTCTTACCAACCCCCGCCCCCCCCACAATTCCTAGTTTTCCGCCACGCGGGATTGGAGTAAAAAAATCAATTGCCTTAATTCCTGTTTCTGTTACCTCTGTTATTGTTGGAGTATGTTGTATTACTGTTTTGGGTTTTGAGTATATTGACCGAAATCCCTTAGATTTGATTGAACCTCTTCCATCTTCAGGGTCTCCAAATAAATTCATAACGCGACCAAGGATATCTCTCCCTACAGGTATTGCAATTTGACTACCATCGCCCCAAACATCCATATTCCGTGTAATTGTTTTTTGTGAAGATAATAAAAGACCAGTAATTGTATCACTATCTATGTATTCATATACCTCAACACGAACAGTGTCGTCTTTTTTGGATACAAGTAGCTCTCTCAATTTAGGGCGATACATCCCTTCGCACCCAATAGATACTATCTGTCCATTTATGCTTTTTATCCTCCCTACAAACTGTAATTTCATGTTTTTTCCCATTTTGAAAGACCCGCAAAAGTTTCTAGAAGACGCGCGTTGCTTAATACGCGCGACTCTTTTTTAAGTTCATTCATTCTTTTTTTAATAATAACAGATGCTCTGTTTTCCGCCATGCTCATTCTCATAACACGAGTAGCCGTGCGGGCAAGCTCTGTTTCAAACATTGTTCGTTTAAACAACATATGTTTAACTCTGGTTTCAAAAAATTTTACTATCTCAAAAAGTTCTGGCTCAAGAATATAGCGCTCTGTTTGTATTGCGGTGTTTTTTATTTCTGGTGTATATGTTATATCTACCATTACTGGAGCTTGCTTAAACATATTGATAAAGCTAGGATAAAATACCAAGACCTTGTCATAATTATTTGTTTTAGAAAGAAATAAATCAATTTCTTTTGGAGACGGATTGTCTTCACCAAAGACTGCATACTCAAATTGTTTTGCGTCTGCGTGGTTCACTAGAAACTGCCTTCCTGTTGCCCCTATAACCATAGAGACCATGTCGTCTTGTTCTTCTGTGTATTTCAAAAAAAATTCCATAACATCATTGTTAAGAGAGCCATAAAATCTTTTATTTGAGGTAATCGCAACAGCAAGCACTTTTTGTTTGTCGTCATTATTAATATCTGTGCTAATGTTTTGTTTTGCGTAGGCGGATTGTAATTTGACAAGCCTATATAAATCACTAATTTCTTTGTAAAATAACTTATTTTTTTTGAAATTCTCGCGTATTTTTTGTATATTCATTGCACTTATATCACACAAAACCCCCGCTATAAAACCTGCGGTGCGCATGTCTTTAATTTCTTCTTTTTTATCAGTTAAGGATGACATATTTCTTCAAATACCGACAAATGACTATTAAGTATATTCAAAAAACTATTCAATGAAATATCTTTTCTTGCTGCTTCTCTTACTATTTCAAGATTTTTGTTTTTTGACGCTGTTTTAATTAGTATTTTTTTATTCTTTTTTAAAAACTCCATATCTCTGTCTATTAAAAAATGTGTCAACGAAAGTCCGAGCATTAAAACTTGAGCATCAGGTGGAATATTCTCAGATGGAGATTGTTTTAGTATTTCTAATATTAATCTACCTCTATGTAGTATTTTTTGTGTCTTAGTACTCGCTTGTGTACCAAACCTACTAAATTCTTCTTGTTTTTTATATTCAGATAATTTTACTAAAATTTCAGTTGCAATCTGTTTTTGAATTAAGCACTGTGTATTCCTACCAACACGAGTTACAGACTGTTCAAGCGAAATTGTGGGATAATATCCCTGCGCACAAACGGTAGCAGAAAGCGAAAAATGCCCATCAGTTGATGCCATAATATTTGTTGGAATAAGGTCAGTTATATTTTTAATATCTGTCTCAAGCACAGGCAATAAGGTTATCGTTCCTCCTCCAGCCTCCTTGTTAAAAGCTCCTGACCTCTCCATTAGGTGTGCGTGTTGATAAAAAATATCGCCAGGATATGACTCTTGTCCAGGCAACCTTCCTTGCAACAAGCTAATTTCGCGCAAATATTTTGCATGCGTTCCAAGATCGTCAAGTATTAACAAAACATCTCTGTTTTGTTTTCTAAAAAACTCTGCTAGAGAAAAAGCTATTGATGGAGCAATAGCTATCATTGGAGATGAATCATTTGACGGTATTGCGAGTAAAATTGTTTTGCTGTCTTTTTCCCCTCTAAATATCCCGTTGGAAATTTTACGGATATTATCAAGTGGCTTACCTATTGCTGCATATATGCAAACTGTTTCTTGTTTTTCTTGATTGTGAATAATGTTCTGCAAGAGAGTTGTTTTCCCACTGTTAGTAGCTCCAAAAACCAATTGACGCTGTCCCTTGCCTATTGGGAAAAGCGTGTCAATTGCGGTAATTCCAGTAATAAATTGCTTATTAATATCTACTCGGTCATATATACCTAATGCAACGACATTTAATTCAAGCTCTGTGTTTTTTTTCTCTCTCACACCAGAAACATCTAAATATTCTCCGTATCCATTTATAACATGCCCAAATAAATGATCGCCAAATGAAAAAATATTTCTGTCTTTTTCTGAAAAAAACTTATCTCCCGGTTTTAACATGGCTGAGTCAAGAAGTAATGCTTCTGTTTCAGATTCTTTAAGTGCGGTTATTATTGCACGGTTACCTTTTTCATCTTTTATTAAATCATCAACCCTAGCTGAGGGAAACCCTTCGATGGTCAGTAAATACTCTTTTGCACTTACAACCACACCAACTTCTTTGTGAAAATTTCTATCGCTGTATGTCATATTCATTTAACATTAATTGCAGTTCATTTGTGTGTCTTGCTACAAAGTTTCTAAATGAAAAATCGTGATATGTATTATTCCATATAAAACCACACCCCCCAATCATATTTTTATCTACAAAAACCTCCATAAGAATGCTTATATCTACATTTTTACGCAACCATACTCCAATATCTTTTAGCTCCTTCTGTGAAAAACTAGCCGGGAAATATATTGTAATCACTGGCAACTCCTCGGCTTCTTTCTTTATTTGTTTTAATATATTTTCACCACCACCTTTTTCAAATCTGGCATAAAATTCTTCACCCCACTCAAAAAGAATTCTCGCTTCTTCTGTTTTTTCTTTTTTTATCTCCTTAAAAAACATAGGTATGCAAAACTCAGTATACTGCTCGTGTACACCAAAATTCTTATAGACTAAAAACTCCTCCAAAAAACCAATCCTGCGCTTCATATCGTGGTTTGTATAGGTATTTGAAAGTATGGTTTTTATATTCTCACTTATCATTTTCATTTGTTACCCTAAAAATACCCTCTTCTTTTGCTTCCTCAAGTGCTTTGTATGCGAGTTCGCTATGTTCTTTAAGTGACAATTTTTTATTCAAAGTAATTTCTGTAACTCTTTCAATCAAAGAAATTAACTGCTTATCAAGTATTTTCATACGAATGTCTCTGTATTCTGTAATCTCTTTTTGAGTTTTCTCAAACTCACTTATTAGATATTTATCAAATTTTTTGCTATTATCCTCTTTTATTTCTTGTGTTGTTTTAGAAAAGTTGTCAACAATAGCTTCTACGCTATGCGATATTTGTTCTCTGCCTTCCACTATTTGTTGATTCATTGAATCTTCAAGCCTAACAGCAAGCCTAGAGTATTCCTCCTCTGCAGACCGTGCTTTTTCTTTAATTGACTTGAGCGACTCTGTGATGTTTTGAGCTGTATTATTTGACTCAACTAAAAAAACTTGTCCACTTTCTTTTGCTTGCCTGGCAATGTCCTCTAGTATGTTTTTATGTGTTGAGTCTATTTTATCTGCATATCTACTTAATGACTGGTGTGCTTCTTTTGCTAATGCGTCAAGGTTTTGTCTATGTGTTTCCCCAAGGTTGCGTGTTTCAATCTTTTTTACAGCACTCTCTTTAATGCCTGCAATCTCTGCAGCAACAAGTATTTCTTGTGCTTGTTTTGTTGCATTATATATAATTTTTTGTGCCTTTTTTTGGGCTTTTTTTATTGTGTATTCATAAAGTGGATACACAGCCTTATTCATCCGTCCCGAATTTCGTAATACAATAAAAATAAGAACCATAATCAATACTATGAGTACAGAAAAAAGTATTGTTATAAAAAATTCAAAAGATATACTTGGTAGCATATTAGAAAAACTAAACTTATTACTATTGTAACATTATACACTTAACATAACCAACCAACAAAAAAAAGAATAGTTTCTTGTTTAAATATCTACGCTAAGCATCCCCTTAAAAAATACCCAGAAACAGTCTTTTGGTGGCTATATTGGTATCAATATTATTGCAATGCCCAATAAAAAACCAGCAAAACTTACTAGTAGTATTAATACAGAGTTCAACACCACCATTGACTTAATTGACGACTTAGCTCTCGGATTACGCCCAACTGAAATAACCCCGTCTCTTAAGTTCGGCATAAAGCTACGAAATGCAATAAACACAGAACCAATGGACACAAACGCAGCAACAAGATATTGGATTACATTAAGAACAGTAGCGGTTCCTAATAATATATCTACTTCGGATTCCTTTTGTTCCTTGGTAGCCTCTACAAAAGAAGGACCAATGGCAAGCGTTGCTTTTATTTGACCAAGTTTAATTTCTTCACCATTATTATTAATACTTATTGCTGGAGCGTCTGTTCCACTAAAAGATTCTAGTGCAACAGCAACAATAAAAGCATCTTCTTCGCTTGCCTTCTGGGCTTTTCCTGTTACCGACGATGAGGTAAGGGCGTCCCCTACAAATATTGGTCCGTTTATTGTTGTAACATTGATTAACACTTGTCCTGTTTCTGCTATTGGTACACTTGTATCGTTTCTTTTGTATAAAATAATCGGATTGTCTACAATTACACCAAATAAATTTTTATCACTTCTTATTGCAGAAAGTCTAAAAATATCGTCTTTGTGTGTACGAGAAACAATATCTCCGTATGAAATATTTTCACCCTCAACAATATGTGTTGAGACAACACTAATCCCAGCAGCACTGCTTGCTTGTTGAGCGAAGACAAGCAATAAAATACCTATGCTTAAAAAAAAAATATAACGAACCTTAGGTTTACTTTTTCTCATTAATTTATTATACACCAACCCCTTAAAACTCTACTGCCTGTTGAAAACATCTACTCTGTATTATTTTTTTAAAAACAACAGCTACTCTTTTTAAATAAAATATTCCTCATAGCGATTGATTGTGTTTGCAGGCCCCACCAATAAACATAATTAGTGTTTTCTTGCTAGTAATAAATACCACTAGCAAGAAAACAAAATAGCAAGGGTGTGCTGATAACTTTGAATCTATTGCTTTGCTATGTCTTTGGTAAGTGTTTTATGAAAAGACTACCAAGGATACTTGGATTTGCGGCACCTTTTGTTGCTTTCATTCCTTGCCCTATAAAAAACTGGAGTGCTTTTGTTTTACCAAGTTTATAATCATCAACAACACTTTGGTGTTCTTTTATTATTTGTTTAATAACTTCTTCAAGAGCTACTTCGTCACTTTCTTGCAACAATCCATTTTGTTTTGCTATTTTCTTAGGGCTTCCACCTTCTTTATACATTATGACGAGTATGTCTTTAGCTCCGCGAGAAGATATCACTCCGTCTTTTATCATCAACAGCAACAATCCCATCTCTTTGGCTGTTATCTTACCAAGCAAATCACCCTCTTTGTTTATCCCCATAAGATCAGAGCTAATATAATTTGCCGCTAATCTTGCAATATTTTTGTTGCTTCCAACTACCTCATCAAAAAAATCTCCTAGTAGTTTGTTTGCCACAAGCATATAAGAAGTTTCTTGTTGTATGCCAAGTTTTTCAACAAATCGTTTTCTTCTGTTCCATGGCAATTCTGGTAATAATGTTTTTAATTTTTTTTCTTCAAACTCAGGAATCTCGCTAATCATTAATTTCGACAGATCTGGATCAGGGAAATATCTATAATCGTGAGCGTCTTCTTTTATCCTCTGAGAAAATGTTATATTTTTTTCTTCATTCCAGCCACGAGTTTCTTGGATAATGCTATTTCCTTTTTCAATTGCATTAATGTGTCGTTTTACTTCATAGTTAATAGCACGTTCCACGCTCTTAAAAGAGTTTAGGTTTTTTACCTCAACCTTTGTTCCTAGTTTATCTGTTTTGCTTACAGAAACATTTGCCTCTACTCGCATTTCACCTTTCTCCATATTGGCGTCAGAAGCGCCAACATAGCGAAGCAGTAATTGTAATTCACGAGCAAACCTGCTAGCAGTCTCCGCATCGTGTATTACTGGTTCTGTTACAAGCTCCATAAGAGGTATACCAGCCCTGTTGAAATCAACTAGGCTATAGTCGCCTTGTTCGTGCAAGGACCTTGCTGTGTCTTCCTCAAGATGAATACGAGTTATCTTTACTCCAGCAATAGATCCTCCCAAAACTAGTGGATATTTAAATTGGCTTATTTGATATCCCTTTGGTATGTCTGGATAAAAGTAATTTTTGCGATCAAATTCTGTAAAATCCGCACACCTACCATTTACAGCACAACCAATTTTTAACACATACTTAATTGCCTCTTTGTTCATAACAGGTAGCGTCCCAGGGTGTGCCATGCAAACAGGACAAATATTTACATTTGGTTTTCGCTCATCTGGATCATTTTTAGAGTTGCAAAACATTTTTGTCTTTGTTTTTAACTCTGCGTGTATTTCTAATCCAATTGTTGTTTTGTATTTATTCATATAACGGCACTATCTCTAGTTTATTATCGTACTCAAGCACAAATTCAGTGTTGTTTATTATTATTTCTGTATTCATTTTTGCTTCTAGTGCGTTGTTAAATGCAAAAAGCCCCACTGTTGCCATACCCACAAGCATAAAAAAAATGAATGATTTTTTTGTCATATTTTATTTAATTAATATTTTTAATCACATAAATCTATGTTCTTATAATGTTGTTTTTAATGCACTGCTCTTGGTTGTCTTAGTGCCGAAAGCAGTAAATTAAAATCTAATATTTACAAGTTTTTGCAATAAGCTTATTTTCATCAACTGTATTGTTTTATTACAAAATAGCTATGTATCTGACAAACCATTGTTCTGTAACTGTATTTTAGGCATATCAAACAAAGCATCTGTTTCCCAGCGAAATGCAGCTGCTTGTTTATGTCCTCCTCCTCCGTATTTTTGTGCTATTTTTGCAACATCTACACTTCCATCAGACCTCAAGCTAAAAACAACTATTTTCCCACGCCTAGACCACATAATAGATACTGGAGGATGTTTTAAGTACAACTCCCCGCCAACATACGACACATGTATTGGCGTGTTTACCATTTTACACTTAATTCCTTCAAACACTACATCCTCAGCTAATGAGGCAATTTTCTGAATCTCCTTATCTAGTTTTTTTATCAAGATTTTTCCAATATTAATATGGTCAAGGTGTTTTTTTGTATTATCAAAATCCCTAATAAGATTACTCCAAACCTCAAAATCACGCTCATATAAACTTATGGACTGATCGGCTTCTTTGGCGTTTATTTCATTGAATCTACCCAAATCAATTGCTTCTACATAAGAAAGCATTTTGGGAAGTGTTTTTTGGGGATAAAAATATTTCCAAGCAAGAACAGCTCCCGAGTGATTGAGGTCAAAAGAGTATTCTTCAAATTGATTAAGTATTGGTTTTGTGGTTATGTGGTGGTCTATGAGCACAACCTTTTTTGCTTTTTTAAAAAGAGTATCTAGGGTAGGTTGGTCAGTGTATGCAAAGTCAATTAAATAAACATTTCTACCTTCCACCTCTTGTGGTAATGGTGTGTTATGGTGAAGTGGTATATATATTGCATTGTCTCCAAGTTTTTTCCAAGCCACCCATGCCCCACTAAACCCATCTAAGCAACTTGCATGATATAAAACTACTGTGTCTTTTTTATTTTCTTGTTTTTCCATAAAAATAAACTAAACACTATTTATCAATTGATTTAAAAATTTTATTTCCAACAAAACTAAACACAGATACTATTAGTGCGCCTATAATTGCAATTCCAAATCCTTTTAATCCAGATTCTGTAATTTCAAATCCGTCAATAAATGTAGAAATAAACCAGAACAAAAACCCATTTACAATAAATGTAAATAACCCTAGGGTTATTATTGTAATAGGTAGTGTTAATACTATTAAAATTGGACGGAGTGTCAAATTAACAAAACCTAGTATTGCTGCAACGATAAGAGCTATGTAAAATGACTCAACTATAATTCCAGGAACAAGATATGCTGTGCCAAGCAAAGACAATGCAACAATAAACCATCTTACTATTATTCTCATATTTTAATTATTCTTAGCTATACTATTTACTGAATATTAAACAATATTTTTAGGAGAGTCTTTTTTAAATGCATTTATGTTTTCTATTGTGGTGTCAATAATACGCCTTATTGCCTCATCTGTATTAAATGCATTATGTGGTGTTATTATAACGCGCGGGTGGTCTATTAGATATTGATTAGCAAGAACTATCCTAATTCTTTCCTCGCTAACAGTATTGTCAAAAAATATATCTTCTTCGGAGCCCATATTTTTCTCCTCTTCAAGCACATCAAGTCCTGCTCCTTTCAAAATATTCTCTTCAAGTCCTTGTACTAACGCTCGTGTTTCAACAACCGCCCCACGAGAAGTATTAATAAGATACGCTCCTTTTTTTATTTTTTGTATATTTTCACTGTTTATCAAGTGGTGAGTATGCTTATTGTACGGAACATGAAGCGTTATAATATCTGACTTAGCAAGTAGTTCTTCAAATGAAACATAAGTAAACCCCATTTCTTCGGAAAGTTTTTTATCTTCATTAACATCAAAAACAACAACGCTCATACCAAACCCTTTTGCAATTTTTATTGCGTGTATGCCAATATGCCCACAACCCACAATTCCAATAATTTTACCACTAAGGTCAAAACCACGCAAACCTTCTTGCGAAAATGACCCTTTTTCAAGAATACGATCATATGCGTCGTATGTTTTACGAGAAATTGTAAGCAACAGAGCAAAAACAAATTCAGCAACTGTGTTTTCCCCATAAACCGGAACATTAGATACTACGATTTCTCTTTTTTTTGCTTCTTCTAAATCAATGTGGTCAAACCCTGTTGAGCGAGTTGCGATAAATTTTAAATTTGGAAATCTGTCCATTTCTTCTTTTCCTACTCGCGATGCAACAAAAACAGAAATTGCATCAATATCGTCTCCCTTAACACTGTCGTGATCCTGCATTGTTCCGTCATAAAATGCAATTTCAATATCTGATAGTTTTTCTTTTATATACCCTTCCTCCCACTTCTCTTTAGAAAAATATGCTATTTTCATATTATAAAATTATTATCTAATTATCCTTAATACTCTCAAATTCTTGCTCAATCTCAAGCAATCGTTCATATTTTACCCTGCGCTCATATTGAGATGGTGCACCTGCTTTAATCCCATAAGCCCCTAATCCAAAAGCAATATCCGCAATAGCAGTATCATCTGTTTCTCCAGACCTATGTGAAGCAATGATTTTCCACCCAAAAGACCGTGCAGCACTTACAGCACTAAATGTCTCTGTTAGAGTTCCTATTTGATTTGGTTTAATAATAACCGCATTTGATGCTTTTATTTCTCCTATCTCTTTTATTACTTTTGGATTTGTAACAGTAAGATCATCTCCCACAATTAAATTGTCGCCACCTAGCTCTTTTGTTATGTCCTCAAATCCTTTTATATCGTTTTCGTCAAAGGGGTCTTCTATGCTCCTCAGTGGCAGCTTTTTTGTTAGGTTTTTGTATATATCAATCAGTTGATTGCTGTCGTATGCTTTGCCAAAAATTTCATATGAACCATTTTTAAAAAATGAACTTGCTGCAACATCAGTAGCAATAAACAAGCCCTTTTTTTCTTTTATTAATTCCGCCAACACAACAAATGGCTCGTCAACGGCTTTAAAAAACGAGGGAGAATATCCTCCCTCATCACCCAAAGACACCCTACTGCCCCCCTTTTTTCTCAAAATATCACCTAATTTCTCTAGTGTATTTTGTGCTAATTCATAAGACTCTTTTATTGTTTTTTTATTAAAAACAATAATATACTCCTGAAACGGCAAAGACTGTGATGTTTTTGTCTCTGATGTGTTTTCTGAACTAGCATGCATTCCGCCATTTATCATATTCACATATAATGATGGGCGGGCTGGCTCCTGTCCGCTTTCTTGTGAAATATATTTCCAAAACGGAATATTCTGAATACCTGCAAATAGCTTTGCAGATGCAATGCTTACGGCAAGTGTTGTATTTGCTCCTAGTTTCGCTTTATTTAGTGTGCCATCAAGATCTATAAGCATATCATCAATTTCTCTAATATTGCTCCAGTCGCGACTTAATAGAATTGGAGCAATAGTTTTTTCTATGTATGTTATTGCACCAAAAACACCATCACCATCTAGGTCGCGTAGCTCAATCGCCTCTTTTTCTCCTGTGCTTTTACCAGAAGGCACAGACGCCTCAACACCAATGCCTTCACCGAAAAGACTAACCTTTATCGTTGGCACTCCTCGTGAATCATTTATTGCAATTGCGGTGCATTTAGTTATTTTCATAGTTTTTTATATCACCATAGTTAAGCTCGTTTTCCTGTTAAAACCACGAGACTTGAACCAAAACATCCTTAAGAAAAACAGGAAACTCTACACATTTTTGAACTTTTAAAAACTAATATCCACTATGTTTTTAATAAAACATAGAACTTGGAAACAATCTTATTATACCACAAGATATTCTTACTAGTTTATACTACTATTGTATTTTATGTGTTTCAATCTATTCTCGTTCTTTCTCTGCTTTTTCCACTTCAAATGTCATTGGAATAATTGAATCTGGATTAAGAGACACTGCGTCGATATTGTTTTTAATTAAAAAACGCAAAAACTCAGGGTAGTCAGAAGGTGCTTGCCCACAAAAACCTATATACTTACCTCGCCGCTTACAAGCTTCTATTGCATCTTGTACTAGTTTTTTAACAGCAATATCATTTTCATTTGATATGTCTGCAACAATACTAGAATCACGGTCCATACCAAGGGTTGTCTGTGCTAAGTCATTTGAGCCAATTGAAAATCCATCAAAGATATCCAAAAATTCATCTGCTCTTATCACATTAACCGGTATTTCACACATCATATACACCTTTAAGTCATCTTGCCCTTGAGGAAGTTGATATTCCTTCATTAGTCGTAAGACATTCCTTCCTTCATCTGGTGTTCTGCAAAAAGGAATCATTGTTTGTGTGTTTTTTAGTCCAAACCTTTCGCGAACACGTTTAATTGCTTCACACTCCAAGCGAAATGCTTCCTTAAAATTAGGGTGTGTGTATCGCGATGCTCCACGCCACCCAAGCATTGGATTCTCTTCTTCTGGTTCATATAAATCACCACCAAGTAACGACCTGTATTCATTTGTCTTAAAATCAGAAAACCTAACAATTACCTTGTGTGGCCAAAAAGCTGCTGATATTTGAGCAATACCTCTGGCAAGCCTGCTTACATAAAACTCCTTTTTGTCGTCATATCCTTGTGTTATTTTTTTAATTTTATTTTTAAGTGTGCCTTCTTTTAGCTTGTCGTAGTTAATAAGAGCAAGTGGGTGAATGCCAATATGCGACGCAATTATAAATTCTTCACGAGCAAGCCCAACCCCTTTATGTGGAAGTCTGCTGTATACAAAAGCCCCTTCTGGGCTTCCAACATTAAGAGCCAGTGGTGTTTTAATCTCGGGAATTTTTTCAAGATTATGTATTTTTTCTTCCCACTTCAGCTTTCCATTATAAACACGACCAACTGAACCAGAAGATCCGTCAATGGTTAGTTCTTGTCCTGTTTTTATTTTTGCTATTACACCTGCCGCACCAACAATAGCTGGAATACCTAATTCACGAGAAACGATTGCGGCATGTGATGTTCTGCCTCCTTTTTCCGTAACAATCGCAGAAGCTTTTTTCATTATCGGCTCCCAGTCAGGATCTGTGATTTTTGTAACCAAAATCTCACCTTCTTTAAAAGTATGAAGCTCCGATGTTGAAAGAAGAATACGTGCCTTTCCTGTTGCAATCTTCCTGCCAACAGCAATTCCCTCTACTACAACCTCACCTTTTTCAAGTAATGTGTATTCATGCATTTCATATCCTTTTCTCTCTGCCTGTACCGTCTCAGGTCTTGCTTGTACGATGAAAAGCTCTCCTGAAAGTCCATCTTTTGCCCACTCAATATCCATAGGCATTGGGTGTCCAACACGATTAGAGTAGTGTTCTTCTATTCTAACCGCCCATTTAGAGAGTGTTAACACCTCTTCGTCAGATATTGAAAATCTTTGTCTTTCTTTTTCTGTTGTGTTTGTTTCTTTTACTGGGTCCTTTTTATTTGATTGGTACACCATTTTTATTTTTTTTGCACCAAGTTTTTTTTGTATAATTGGCGAAAAACCATCTTTCATTGTTGGTTTAAAGACCATAAAGTGGTCGGGTGTAACCTTGCCTTGAACAATCATTTCTCCTAATCCCCAAGAGCTATCTATTTCTACCACATCGCGAAAACCTGTTTCGGTGTCAATTGTAAACATAACACCAGAGGACGCCTTGTCTGAGCGAACCATTTTTTGAACACCAACAGAAAGTGCTATATCGAAATGATTAAAACCCTTATCAATGCGATACGATATTGCACGATCTGTAAACAAAGATGCCATTGCTAATCGTATAGCAACAACCACCTCGGACTCACCAGAAACATTTAGAAATGTTTCGTGTTCTCCAGCAAATGATGCGCCAGGCAGGTCTTCGGCCGTAGCAGAAGACCTAACCGCAACATCAACATTTTTTACACTATAAGAATCTGAAAGATTACGATACGCCTGCTCAATATCTTTAATAAGCCCTGTTGGAAGTTTTTCTTTCAAAAAAGCACTTCTGATAACCTTGCCTTTTTTCTGCAACATCCGCACATCTTTGCCGTTAAACCCAGTTAATTCTTTTTCAATAATAGAGCCTAGTTTAGTTGCTCCTATGAAC
>CAYRGE010000011.1:0-10446 GCA_964423985.1 uncultured Candidatus Saccharibacteria bacterium
CTCCTGCTACACTTCTCACAAAGACGGGGGCAATGACGGATAATATTCGGGACAACGACAAAAACAACAAAAAACCGCCGAAGTGGCGGTTTTTTTGTTTTGCTTAAATGAGTTTTATATTTAAGAACTTATCTTTAAGTTTCGTAAAATATTCTCATAAAAGACTTATTTTACAAGTGGTTATTTACTGATTGTTTGTGCGTCAGTACCACCTGATGGCAATCCAGATACAAAGTAACCATTTGTCCAGTCAGCAGTAGTTGTTGCTGATGTTGTGGTTGCATTTGGTGACCATATAAAGTCATGCTCTGCAGCACCTTGAACATCTGCTTCAGTACCCATTAAGCCTCCTCCTACTGTGTATGCACTATCTCCTGCGATTCTTGTTGTTACAGAACCTGAGAATGTGCCTGTACCTGCTGTTAGTGTTGTGTCAGCCAATACTCGGAAATAATAAGTTACTCCCGCTGGAATTTGCAACACTTGTGAGAATCTCATTTCATTGTTGCCGTCAGCCACAGTAGTAGTTCCACTAAGCAATCCATTTGCAAATCCTGATACAGGGCTTGAAAATGATGAATCAGTGTAAGCATATACTTTCAAGTTTGCTACAGATGTTGTACCTGAAACAGTTGAACCAGTTGAGGTAGCAACATTAACTGTAACTTCTGATAGTCCTATGCCATTTCCACCTTCACTTGCAGTAACTTCAAATCGGTATAAATCAACTGCTGTTCCTGTTGTAAGAACATTGGAAGGAATTGAATGTTTTACAATAGTAGGTGATGATCTAAATACACGAACTCCGTCAAAGCTTGTTGATCCAGTAGCATTTATTGATGTTCCTGATTCGCCAAGACCTCGTGTGTTGTCGCTTGTTGCGTCAACATTAATTGCAATCAACGCTCCTTGTGTTCCTGGTTGTGCTGTTCCAATTTCTGCCAAGTCAACCTTAATTGTAAGGTCTTTATCTTGGTCTTTTGGAAGAACTACTGGTGTTGATAGTGTTGATATAGCGGTTGTGCTTGTTCCTGTGAATGTCGCTGTACCAACTTGAGTTGCTCCATCCCAGATAGATACCTTTGTGATATCTCCAGCTGAAGATGATGCTGTGTCTGCAAGTTTTAATCCAATTCTCTGAAGCGTTACTTCTTCGTTTGAGGCTCGGAAATTCATTACACCCATAGTTACACCTGTCATTCCTCCAGTTACAATTGCATATGAAGGACTTGAAGCGTCTTCTGTTACAAGAAGTGAACCTTCAGCAACAGTCATAAGTGGTCCGTCTGAACCTGTTACAGTTTCTACAACATCGTTTGAAGAACCTACTCCTGTTACATCAATTGTGCTACCTTCTGCAATTCCAAACTGGTATGTAGCTCCATCTGCTGCTGATGTTGAAATGTTACATTTTAATGTTAATGTCGTAACTTTTCCTTTTGGAATTGTTAAAGCATTATCAAATGTAAATCTTATATCTCCAGCAGCGCTTGGATTAACAACATCTGAACCAGTGTTCAGTGCTGTTGTTCCGTCAAAAATCTGACAAGCACTTAGGTCGCTCACACTCGCAGCTGGGTCTACTTCAAGAAGCGCTTGCATTGATGAGAATCTTAGATCCTCGCCTGACTGTGTTGCGTCAAACTGATAGTTTGCGAAAGTAAAGCCTTGAGCTCCTGCTGTTGTATTTTGAGCAACTGGAGTTGTTGAAACTGTAACAGCAAGTGCTGCTGCTTCAACTGTCATAGTGTTTAGAGTAAATGAACCAAAACTAATAGTAACATTATCTCCTGTTACTTCACCTGTTGGACTTCCCCAATTTGATGGTGTAACTGAAACTACATATGTTGTACCATCAGCAATTGTTGAGTGAACTTGTCCTTTAATAGTGAATGTGTGCTTTCCTGTTGGAAGCGTAACACTATCTGTAAATGACAATTTCTGCTCTGTTGTGCTTACAACAGTAGCGTCAATTGGTCCTGCAACTATACTTCCATTTTCGTCATAAATAGAAACATTTGTCAAAACATTGTCTTCTGTTACAGTTGTTCCTGTTGAAGTAACAGTCATTTCCATACTTGAAACTGTAACAGCTTCGCCCCTGAAGTCTGTTTCAAATGCTCCAAGAACTTCACCAGAAACATTTACAGCAATGTTTTGTGCTGGTACTTCAGTAGACCTACTGATTGTTGTAGCACTTCCTCCTGTAATTGTTAGGTGTGCATTATCAAAGAATGGTGTGCCATCTGTGAAATCAGAACTAACTGTCTGTGCTATGGTGGTTGTATCTGCGTCTGGTGTAATACCAAAAGCAAATCTTTCACCACTTATGTTGATATCTGTACTTCTGTGAATGTCAAATACAACATTTCGTCCTGTTCCTCCAATAATGTCTCCTTTGATGTAGATATCTACATTTGCTCCTTTAGCAATCACAATACCTGTGCCAAAGTCTACATTGTAGTAATCTCCGTCAGCAGAAATTGTTGTTTCGTATTCTACGCCGTCAACAACAGTTACTACATTTGCAATATCATTAACTCCCGCTGAACCTGTTTGATTCCAGCGAATTGAGTTAAGACGAAGGTCTTCATTTGAGCCAGCTGCTACACGAATTCCTGCGAATCGTATGTCAGTTGAACCAACTTCTCTATCTCTGTCTGTGTCTGGATCAAAAGAAGATACAGTTAGTGTAGCTTTGCCAATATCAAGTGTTTCATTCATTGTGTGCAATGCTCCACTAATTGGAAGTAGTCCAGCTACTGGTGAGCTAGCATTAATTCCAACAATATTCAAACCTCCAGCCTCGCCACCTCGGCCCTCAAGGTCTGACATATTACCAGCAACAATGAAAGTTCGTGACTCTCCTGCTGGAATTACAACTGCTTCACCAACTACTGCTTGGTGAGCAGAGTTTAGTGTTCTAGCAGCTCCAACTTGTGTTCCGTTTTCATCAAGAAGAAGAACTCTACTAAATGCTGCTCTATCCACAAAACCAGCTCGTTCAATTGTTACACCTGTTAGCGTAACATCTTCTAAACCTGCTGTAGCTGTGAATTTAGTAAAGGGAACTCTAGCTGCATTTTTTACAGCAAGTGAACTTGACGGCTGTATTGCAGCTGCAACTACAGTTAATTCATCAACTGTAGATACTGGATCCGTTGGATCCGTTGGGTCTGTTGGATCCGTTGGATCCGTTGGGTCTGTTGGGTCTGTTGTCGCGGTCAATGTGTTTAATTTCGCGCGAGTTGATGGACCAACAAAACCTGTTCCCATTGTTAGGTTTACTGGAGTAAGAACTTCAGCGGCATATTTGTCCTGAAATTTTACTACAGCTGCTTTTGTAAGGGGGCCAAAAGTGTTTGTTTCACTTCCAGCAGAACCTACTCCTGTTGCAGCAACTTGTGTTGCGACATCTGAGTTAAGAACTACCTGAAGCATTTTTACATCGTTTCCAGTCATACCAATTGAAAGATTTCGTGTGAAAGTAAATCCTTCTGTTACTCCTGGTACCGATGGTTGTGTTGGTTTGTGTGTTCTAGCAAGTTCTCTAGCTTTTTCAATTTTATCCGGAGCAATAACATCCGCTACAATTAAAAGCTCAATCAACTCGCTTAAAGTTAGGGCACTTACTTGTGACACGCCTGCTCCAAAGAACATAGCAAGACCAAGTACCATACCTACTACTTTATTACTTTTAGATTTTTGCATACTCATAATCTTAATAATTTATTTTTAATAATCCTTTTTTGACGGGAACATATTATTAATAATTGCTAATCCCCTTCAAAAATGAACTTGCACGAATTCGTGCTTAATACACTCTGACTAAATAATTGTATAACAATAAATAAAGCCAGACGGATAACGAATGATAACCAATAATGTGTCGACCATAATCACTATGATGCGACGACAGAGAGACGTGATATGTGACTATTCAATAATTATATATATTGAATAAATTGCATCCCCGTCCCTTTGTAGTCGAACCATGGTGTACAAATTATCAATTAACACTCTTTTGATAAAATATATTTTCTTTTACAAAAACATATTGACCAAACTAAAAACACTTTCTGTGTAATACAATAAAAACACATAAAGTATTTATACAATATTACAACACTATTTAAACACAAGCAAGGATGCTCACATCTAAACCTACATATAATTATATTGGTTTATTGAAAAGTAGCAAAAAGATAATGTGGATAACTTTGGTAGCTAGAAATCACTCTCATAAAATCAGCCCTGCTAAAAAATAAACTCAATACCCTGCTTCATCTTATGGCTGTATCTTAATTCCTATAAACAGCATATAATTAGCCTTAGATTTACAAATTAATTTTGTTTGATTATTTTTTAAGTGATAAAAATAATTGGTGTAAAAATTTATACAAAAACAATACCAAGGTGTTTACTAAATTTTAATTCAATAAATGATTTAGGTTTTCTAAAAATAGTAGTGTGGTTTTAGTTTTAGATTTAGATTAGATTTGAGGTTTCGTTCTGGATTGCTTCGTCGTTCCGCTATCGCTATACTTCTCGCAAAGACGGTGATGTCGCTATCGCTATCGCTACACTTCTCGCAAAGACAAAGTTTATTGTTGCACTTCTCGCAAAGACGGGGGTTGTTGTTACGCTTCTCGCAAAGACGGTGAGCTAAAACAGTTGTTAAGCAACTGAATACCTACTCCACCTGCGTTTACCACTCCTTACAACAAGATTGTTTTTTATAAGAGTATTAAGTTCTCGCTGTATTGTCTTGTCGCTACAATCAGAAAAATTTGAGGCTATATCTTTTATGGTTGCATCTCTTTTATTATTCAAAAATCTTAATATCTTGTCTCGCCTTTCATTCCTCAATATGGCACCAGTTGTGTTTGTGGTGGAAATAAATGGTGCATCGCTTGTTTGTTTATTATTAACCAGCTTTTGATTTAGCAACTCATTCTCTTGTATTTCTGTTTTATTATACTCGTTGTTCCTTGGTATTTTTTTATATAAAACACTCATTTTATCATTATCGTCTTTTGCGGTTACTTCCTTTTCTGTAAAAAATGTATCTTCAAAAGAGACATCTTCTGAAAGACTATCGCTCTCGTTGCATTTATGAACAACAGCTTGCATCTCTTCAATTTCTTTTTTGAATATTGAAAAATTCATTTGCGACACAAGCCCACCAATTTGCGCTATACAAAGCATTCTCAAAATCATATCAATTTCAAAATATAATTTTCTTAACAATACATCTGAATTTGTAGATCTTGCTTTGTTTATATCTTTGGATATGATTAATATAGAATCTCTTAATTTCCACTTTAAAGGTTCTTTGTCTGAAAAAAGATTGGATAATATATATAGAGCCGCCGCCAATCTATCTGCTTTTTTAAGGACACCTAAAAACACTTTTGAATTAGAAATCTTGTAAGAGACACTGTTATTAGGTTGTGTTATTTCTTTAGAAAAAGGTGTTCGTTGTAGTGGCTTCATAGTCTGTGGTTATTATATTTATGTATCGCTTTATTGTATGTGTTGTATTTATTGGTTCTGTGTTTAACTTTAATCGCATTGTATTTATTAAAGACAGTGTTGTCATTAAGTCTTTTATATTAAAAAGGTTGTTGTCTTTAATTTTTATGTCTGTCTTTTATACCTGTCTTTTATAAAAGACCTGTTTTCTTAAGAGACATACTATAAGCCATTGTATTCTAAACGCCCTAAAAAGTAAAGTTGTTTTTTAATACTGACTTGTTGAAAAACTATATTATGTGAGAAAAATTAATTTATAAATATATCTACTGCTTTTATCTGATTCATACTATTTTATTGTTCAGAAATGATTTTATTGTTACACTTTAACTATTCTGAGTTGTAGGTTTTCTACTTATCAATTATCAAGACCTTGTTATTAAAAATTTATTAAAAATAATTCATCATAATGACCCGTAAAACAAAAAAGAAAAAATTAACCCAAAATTCTATACCTGAAAAGACGCTTGGTGCTAGTACAATGCGTGGAGTCCTGTCTATTATATTTTTTGCTTTAACTATTTTTTTTACACTCGCTGCTTTTGACAAAGCTGGTCCCGTTGGTTCTGTAGTACATTCTGCTGCATACGCCCTGCTTGGTTTTGGTTATGTTATTTTACCATTGCTTATTTTACTGTTAGCTGTTTCTTTTTTAAGAGAGTCTAGAACAAGTTTTGCAATCCCCACAACAGTCGGAGCATTTTTGTTTCTTGTTTCGTGTCTCGGAATTATAGATTTATTTAAGGAAAAAGCTGGTGGAATTATTGGAGGATTTGTTTCAAAACCAGTGGTTGCTCTTTTTGATGTTACTGTAAGTTTTATTTTTTTGATTGCATTAGTTATTGTTTCTCTGCTTATAATATTTGATACTAAGCCAAAATTTAGCTCTCTTTCTTTTTTGAGAAAATTATCATTATTTAAAAATAAGAGAAGTGAACACAAAGAAGAACTACCGTATAATGACAAAGATGATGCAGATGATGCAGATGAAAATTCTATTATAGAAGACACCAGTAATAAGAACGAGGAAACTGAAACAGTTGTTGCCGATGATATTGAAACAAAAAAAGAAAGCCCTTCATTAGTAAAAAATTTATTTAAAAAGAAAGAGGACTCTTCTGGTGACTCTTCTTACGAAATAGACCCTAGTGCTAAATACTATGAAGGTATTCCTTTTTCTCCACCTCCTTTATCTATTCTTAATGGCAACAAAGGTAAGCCTTCTAGTGGTGATGTTAAGGCAAACCTAAACATCATAAAAAGAACACTGAAAAACTTTAATGTAGAAGTTGAGATGGACGAAGTATCTATTGGTCCTTCTGTAACAAGATATGCACTAAAGCCAGCTGAAGGTGTAAGGCTAACAAAAATTGTAGGACTTCAAAACGACCTTTCATTAGCATTGGCAGCTCACCCAATAAGAATAGAGGCTCCAATCCCTGGAAAATCTCTTGTTGGCGTAGAGGTTCCAAATGCAACCCGCATGACTGTTGGTTTGCATTCTTTGTTAGATTCTGATATTTATAAAAACAGCAAAAAACCTCTTCTTATTTCTATGGGGCGAAGCGTATCAAAAACTCTAATTTTTGCAGACCTTGCAAAAATGCCTCATTTATTAATTGCAGGGGCAACTGGATCTGGAAAATCGGTAATGATTCATGCAGTAATAATTTCTTTATTGTTTAGGAACCCGCCTGAAAATCTCAGATTTATAATGATTGATCCAAAGCGAGTGGAATTAACTCTTTACAATAACATTCCACACCTCTTAAAGCAGGTAATAACAGAACCTAAAGATGCTATTCTATCTCTTAATTGGGCTGCAAAAGAAATGGCTAGGCGTTATGAAATATTAGAAAACGAGCAAGTTCAAAACATTTCATCATACCACGAAAATATTATTGAGCCTGCCCTAAAAGAATATAGGAAGGCAAAAAAAGAAGGGAAGGAGGTCAATGCAGATGACCTACCTAAACAAATGCCATACATTGTAATAATCATTGATGAACTTTCTCACATTATGACATCATATCCACGCGAGCTTGAGTCTGCTATTGCTAAACTTACGCAGATGAGTCGTGCTGTTGGAATTCATGTAATTCTATCTACTCAACGACCGTCTGTTAATGTCATTACGGGATTAATTAAAGCCAACATTCCATATAGAATTGCTTTTCAAGTTGTGTCTCAAATTGACTCCCGCACTATTTTAGATATCGGAGGAGCAGAGAAGTTGCTTGGAGCTGGTGATATGCTTCATCTTTCTGGAGAAATGGCAAAACCAAATAGACTCCAGTCTGCTTTTGTGTCTGAAAAAGAAGTAAAGAAGGTTGTAGAATACATAGTAAGGCAACACCAAAACAAAGACACAAACAATAAACAAGACGAGTATGAAAATATTGATTTCTCTCAACCAGACGGAAAAAGCACACTATTTGAAACAGAAATTGATGGAAGTAATGATGATGATTTGTACGAAGAAGCACGCGAAATGGTTATTAATGATGGCAAGGCCGCAGTTACATATTTACAGAGAAAACTAGGTATTGGTTATGCGCGAGCAGCAAAAATTGTAGATATGCTTGAAGAAAGAGGTGTTGTTGGTCCACTAAACGGAGCAAGGGGGCGTGAAGTACTAGAAAAACCTTCTGAGTATAAACACGAGGATAATTAACATTCAATATGTTGGCAAGTAGAAATACTCCAAAGACAGTAAAAAATGTAATTTTTATTATCTTTTTTTTACTAATAGTGGTTTATTCTTATTTTGCACTTAAAGACATTGTTACTGGATCAGAACTTACAATAAATACTCCCCTGCACAATTCAACAGTAAATACTTCTTTAATTGTCGTTGAAGGGAAGGCTGTTAATATTTCTTTTATTTATTTAAATGGTAGGCAAATTTTTACAGATGAGTTTGGTTTTTTTAGTGAGCAATTGTTATTATATTCTGGGTATAATATAATAACAATTACAGTAAAAGATAGAGCTGGTAGAGCAACAACAGAAAAAATAAAGGTTATTTATAAATCTGAAATATAATAATGTTAAAAAAATCAAAAAAAAGTGATCCAAAGGTTGCAAACACTGGAATTGATGAGGCAATTTCATCTATTAGATCTAAGTTTGGAGATGGTTCTATTATGAAATTAGGCGAAAAAACCAAAGTGGACATTGATGCTGTTTCTACAGGTTCGCTTGGACTAGATTATGCTCTTGGTGTTGGAGGTCTTCCTCGTGGAAGAATAGTTGAAATATATGGACCAGAGTCATCTGGAAAAACAACACTAGCATTGCATGTTATAGCAGAGGCACAAAAAAAAGGCGGGATTTGTGCTTTTATAGATGCCGAACATGCACTTGATCCTGTGTATTCAAAAAACCTAGGTGTAAAAATAAATGAACTTCTTATTTCTCAACCAGATACTGGAGAACAGGCACTTGAAATAACAGAGAGTCTTGTTCGTTCTGGAAAAATTAATGTTGTTGTTATAGACTCCGTGGCCGCTCTTACCCCTAAAGATGAAATTGAAGGCGATATGGGAGCACATCATGTTGGGAAACAAGCACGACTTATGTCTCAAGCTCTTCGTAAATTGACATCAATAGTTGATAAAAGTAAGACTATTGTTATTTTTATAAACCAAATTCGTATGCAAATTGGCGTAATGTTTGGTAATCCTGAAACCACACCTGGAGGTAAAGCATTAAAATTTTATACCTCTGTGCGAATAGACATACGGAGAATTGCACAAATTAAAAAAGGAGATGCGGTTATTGGGGGACGAGTGCGTGCAAAAGTTGTAAAAAACAAAGTTGCCGCTCCGTTTAGAGTGACAGAGTTTGATTTAATATATAATGAAGGCATCTCAAAACAAGGCGAAGTTTTGGTTCTTGGTGAAAAGTATGGTGTTCTTAAAAAAAGTGGCGCATCGTACAGTTTTGGGGATATTAAGCTTGGTAGAGGCTATGATGTGGCACGAGGTTTCCTAAAGGAAAACAAAAAAATACAAAATGAGATTGTGAAAGAGATTAAAGATTGTCTAGACAAAAATAAATAATAAATAATGATTGCATACAACAACATAAAGCCTGGTATTTATATTGTGCTAAACGGAGAACCTTATTCTGTTTTGTCTAGTAATGTGTTTAGAAAACAGCAACGGAAACCAGTAAACCAAACCAAATTAAAAAACCTGCTCACAAAAAAAGTTACAGAGCGCTCATTCCACCAATCTGAAGCAATCAAAGAGGCAACCATAGAAAGCCGTGAAATAAAATTTATATACTGCAGAAATAATGTGTGCTGGTTTCAGGAAGTTAGCAACAAGAAAGAAAGAGTTCCCGTTTCAGAAACTCTTCTCGGAGAGCAAAAAAAGTTTATAAAAGAAGGCGTAATAGTTAAGGCTTTTATTTTTAATGACAACATCATATCTCTAGAAATTCCAGTTAAGTTAGATTTCATAGTAAAAGAGTCCCCTCCCAACATAAAAGGTAACACTTCTCAGGGCGGCAACAAGCCAGTAATTATTGAAACAGGAGCAACCATAAGCACTCCATTGTTTATAAATACCGGGGATATTATCCGCGTAAACACAGAGACTGGCGACTATGTTGAGCGAGTAGAAAAAAATAATTCTGGATTGCTTCGTACAAGCCCCCGTCTTTGCGAGAAGTGGAGCGATAGCGAAACGACGAAGCAAACCAGTGTGAAACTTAAACATTGAAACGATAATTCTGGATTGCTTCGTACCTCGCAATGACAGATAAAGACTAGTGATGGCAAAAAACCCCAGCAATGACAGATAAAGCCTCGCAATGACAGATAAAGCCTCGTGATGACAAACAACCACCAACAATGACAGATAAAGCCTCGCAATAACAAATAACAATCCGTCTCCCGTCTTT
>CAYRGE010000011.1:10546-16797 GCA_964423985.1 uncultured Candidatus Saccharibacteria bacterium
AACGACGAAGCAAACCAGTGTGAAACTTAAACATTGAAACGATAATTCTGGATTGCTTCGTACCTCGCAATGACAGATAAACTGCTCGCAATGACGTACAAAGACTAGTGATGGCAAACAACCCCAGCAATGACAGACATTGTTCGCAATAAAAAACACCCTAGTATTCTATGGTGTTTTTTATTGCTTTAGATTTTTAGCTTCTATTACTATCTTGCTACATACGGCATAAGCCCCATAAACCGTGCGCGTTTAATAGCCCTGCCAAGTCCGCGTTGGTGTTTTGCACAAACACCAGTCCTTTTACGGCTCAATATACGAGCATGAGGATTTGTAAAATTCTTTAAAATTTCAGTATCTTTATAGTCTATTTCTTTTATTTTGTTTATTAAAAAATAACACTGCATAATATAATAATGTTTAAAAAAATTAAAATGGTATATCATCTAAATTAATATCTTCTTCTGGATATTCTATTGTATCAGATTTTTCTTGCTTGCTGGCAGGCTTGCCTCCTCCTTCACTTGCCATCGCTGGCGCCCCTTCACTCTTCCTAGGACCAAATTGAACTCTATCCGCAACGATCTCTGTTCTGTATTTTTTATTACCGTCTTGATCATTCCAACTCCTTGTTTGTATCCTCCCTTCAATTAAAACAGAACTTCCTTTTTTAAGATATTGTGCTGTTGTTTCTGCTTGTCTTCCAAACACAACAATATTATGAAATTGTGTGTCTTCTTTTTTTGCTCCGTCACGATCTTTCCAAACCCTGTTTGTTGCAACTCCTAATGTTGTAACATTAACACCAGAAGGAAGTGCTTTCATTTCTGGGTCACGAGTAATATTTCCTATGATAATTGCTTTATTTAAATACATTTTACTGGTGATTTTACAAAATAATTCCTTATAATATCTTATTGTTTATTTTACCACAATATCCTCAATAGCTTCATCTATTGTCTTATCTAAAACAATTTCTTCCTGTTTTTTTTCCTGTTTTACTTCTTTATTTTTGAGTGTGTCTTTTGTGACTTCCTTGGCTTCTTTTACTTCAGTAGTTTTTGGTGTTTTTGTGGTTTTTTGTGTCTTAATATCTTTAGTTGAAGTAGTTATGTCTTTTTTTACAGCAGAAGTACTTTTTTCTGTGTTTTTTTCTACTTGAGAATTATCTTCTTTAATTTTAATTATAAGAAAGCGAAGTACACTTTTGTTTTTATCTAATTCCTCTTTTAGTTGTTTTATTTCACTTGCTGTTGTATTAAATCTTATCCAGCCAAAAAAGGCTGTGTCGAATACAGCTTTTTTGTTTTCAACAACTTGTTCCATTTTATATGCAAGAGTAATTAAGCTTGGGGTACCTTCTGACAAAATATCTTTGTCGTATTCTGCCCTGATTGCTGACCGCAAAACTTCTACACTTTTCTCTATCTCATCTTCTTTTATTGTTGGCACAAGCAAATAACCCAACTCATACATTTTAGTAGAGTCGTCTCGTTCTTGTTCAGTTTGTTGTGTTTTTACTTTATTCATCGTACGCATAATACTAGCAAAAAGTGTTTGAAAAGTCAAAGGTTCTATATTTGAATTCAACTGGATTACTTCGTCGCTATCGCTTCTCGCAAAGACGGGGTTTAACTACTGGTTTGCATCATTCCGCTACCGCTATACTTCTCGCAATGACAGTGGACGGATTGTTGGTTGTCATCATTAGCATTTGTCTGTCATTGCGAGGGACAAAGCAAACCAGAGTTATTGTTTCAATATTTAAAGACTTTATACTGCTTACTTCTTGAAAGGTACTCCGATTTCTTCAAGAAATTTTTCTGCTTCTTTTGGTGTTCTTGCTGTTGTGGTAATGGTTATTGCCATACCAAAAACATCGCGGATTTCTTCATCTGGTGTTTCAGGAAAAATTGTATGTTCAGGAATTCCCATTGTGTAATTTCCCATAGCATCAATGCTTTTTTTATCAAAACCTCTGAAGTCGCGCATACGCGGTATTGCTCCATTAAAAAGCTTATCCAGAAATGCATACATTCTATTACCGCGAAGTGAAACCGAGCTTCCTATGATTTCACCATCACGAAGCTTAAATGCTGCAATTGATGTCTTTGCCTGTCTTGCCATTGGTTTTTGTCCTGTAATTTTTGCCAACCTGTCTGCAACAAGCTCTCCTCTTTTTTTGCGGTCTGATGCTTTTCCAAAAGCACTACTTACAACCACCTTTACAATACTAGGTGCTTCCATTTTGTTTTTATAGCCGAACTCTTTTTTAAGGCTCGCATATACTTTATTTTGTTTTTCTTTTACTGACTGCATATTTTTATTTACTGAATTACAATTCTAATCCACTTTTTTTACTAATTCTTATCTTTTTATCACCCTCTATTTTGTAACCAATTCTTGTTGGTTTACCTGTTTTGTTATCTTTTATCATCACATTTGAAATATGCATAGGTGCAGCAAATTCTATCGTTTGACCTTTTTGCCCTGATTTTCTAGGTTTGTGGTGGCGTTTTCGTAAATTAAGCCCATCAACAATAACCCTTCCTTTTTGAGGAAATGCATCTAAAATATTCCCTTCTTTTCCGCGATCTTTTCCTGCGGTAATGATAACAGTATCTCCTTTTTTAATTTTCATTTTTTTCATATTTCAATAATTGATTATACAATTTCTGGAGCTAGAGATGCAATTTTTTGATATCCAGCTTCCGCAACCTCACGAGGGATTGGACCAAAAACACGACCACCTTTAGGTTCTTGTTTACCTTTATCAACAAGAACTACTGCATTTTCGTCAAAACGAACATATGAGCCATCTTTTCTTCTATATGCCTTTCTTTGGCGAACAACAA
Source organism: uncultured Candidatus Saccharibacteria bacterium (assembly GCA_964423985.1). Taxonomy (GTDB): domain Bacteria; phylum Patescibacteriota; class Minisyncoccia; order Phycocordibacterales; family CAYRGE01; genus CAYRGE01. The sequence continues at coordinate 13,402 of CAYRGE010000011.1, forward strand.
CACCACGAACAATATCTTTCTTTTTTACAGTCTTGCGAGGCTCTGCTGTTTGAACAGACAAAACCACTAACTCACCAAGTTGTGCATATCGTTTTCTTGTTCCACCAAGAACCTTGAAAACCCTACCAGTCTTACCTCCTGTATTGTCTGCGATTTTTACAATTGTTTGTGGTTGTATCATAAATTAAGTATTTTACGCATATCCAGTAACACGGAATGTTTTATCTTTTGAAATCGGCTTACATTCTTCTATGTTCACTTTTTCACCTTCTTTGTATTTATTTTCTTCGTTATGAGCTTTATATTTTTTATTTCTTTTTTGAAACTTACCATATTTAGTATGCTTAACATATCGTTCAATAAGAACAACAACGGTCTTATCCATTTTGTCTGAAACAATTTTGCCACTTAATATTTTCTTTTTTTTAGTCTCTAATTTAGTCATAATTTATTACTAGTCTTTGTTTTTTACAATTTCACGCGCCCTGATTTCAGTCAAAATACGCGCAATACCCTTTTTAAGGCTCTTTCCTTCTTTAACATTCTTAACCTTACTACCCGATGAACCGAAACGGAACTTGCGAAGTGTTTCTCGCTTCAGCTTTAGTTCTTTGTTAAGATCTTTGTCTTTTTTTGATTTTAAGATATCAGCCATATTATAAAACTATATTATATTACATTCTATCCACAACCTTTGTCTTAAGAGGTAGTTTAGCACCAGCTTTCCGTAGTGCATCATGCGCAACTTCCCTACTTACGCCATCAACCTCAAATATAACTCTACCTGGACGTACTTCAAACTCAAAACCCTGTGGATCCCCCTTCCCTTTTCCCATTCCCATTTCAGCAGCCTTTTGCGTCCATGGACGATCTGGAAAAATACGAATCCAAATTTTTCCAATTTTCGTAATTTTACGCATAATCGTACGACGGGCTGCTTCAATTTGATTTGATCTAATCCTCGCCCCACCCTGTGCCTTAAGTCCATATGCTCCGAATGCAATCTTTGTACCACGAGTATCTGGGCGATTCATTTTTTCTTCGCTCTTGCGGGCTCGTTGCCATTTTCTGTGTTTTACTTTTTTAGGGAATAACATAATAATTATTTAATTTTCTGTTTTTCAAAAACTTCTCCTTTATATATCCAAACCTTAATACCTAAAACACCATAAGACATATTGGCTCGCTCTTTTGCAAAATCTATATCTGCACGAAATGTCTGCAATGGAATCCCCCCTCTCTTTATGGTTTCTTTTCTGCTCATCTCAGCACCTCCAAGTCTCCCCGCAAGAGTGATTTTTGCCCCTTTTACTTCGCGAGTTGCCATTATTTTTTCAATGGTTTGCTTCATTATCATTCTAAAGGGAAGGCGTTTCTCAAGCCCTTCAGCAACCATAGAGCAAACTATAGCTGCATTCGTTTCAGGATAGCGAACTTCTTCAATGTCTATCTTGAATTTTTCTGGAAGATTAATCTTCATTCTGCGTGCTTCTTTTTGTATGTCAATTTTTAGCTTTTTTGCTCCCTCTCCACTCCTTCCAATAATCATACCCGGTCTTGATGTTTTTATTATTATGCGGAAAACTTTTTCACTGCGTTCAATCTCAATACTAGCAACAAAAAACCCTCTTAATCGTTTTTCAAGATATTCACGCAATAACACATCTCCACGCAAAAAAACACTATATTGCCCCCTGTCAACAAACCAGCGAGATTTCCAGTCTTTTATAATTCCCAATCTATGTGCATATGGATGTACTGTATGTGTCATAATTATTTTTTAATTTCTTTAGTTTTTTTTAGTTTTAGTACTCTCTTTCTTTTTGGTGGCTTTTATCTCTTTTATTTCTTTGTTATTTTCTTCTTTACTTGTTTTTTCTTTATTTTGGTTTTTTTCAATATTTTCAGCAACTATTGGTGTGTTTTTCTTATTGTGTTCACTAAGTGCAAGAGTAATCCTACTTGTTCTTTTGTTAATTGGTGTTGACCTACCAAATGCACGAGGAATGCGTCGTTTGAGTGTGACTCCCTCGTCTACGCGAATCTCTTGCACAAAAAGTTCTTTTTCGGTTTTTTGAAAATTCTGTTTTGCATTTGCAATAGCAGAGTGCAGAACCTTTCTTATTGTTTGTGCTGCTTTTTTATTTATAACACTTAATTCAACCATAGCTTTTTCCGCATTTTTACCACGAACAACATCCGCTACTAAGCGAACTTTGCGTGGCGATTGTCTGTAATTTTTTAAAAACGCTTTCATTTTTTTATGTTATAGATTATAAGGTTTTTATTGTAAATGTCTGGTTTTTAATATTAAGATAAACAATATTGAAAACCTTTGCAAAAAACAACTTTTTTTATTTTGCTGAAGCTGTTTTTGCTGCTTTTGCTGCTGCGATTTCAGACTCTTTTTTCTTTTGCTCAAGCTCTTTCTGTATTTTTCCTCCATGTCTAATAAATTTCTTAGTTATTGAAAATTCTCCCAGCCTGTGACCAACCATATCTTCAGTTACAAATACTTCAATGTGTTCTTTGCCATTATGGACACCAAAAGTAAATCCAATCATTTCTGGGGAAATCTGACTAGCTCTAGCCCATGTCTTAATAACGCCAGAGTCTTGTGGTTTTTTACCTTCAATTTTTTTTAGCAATCTCTGGTCTACGGAAGGACCTTTTTTAAGTGATCTTGTCATAATACAAAAAAGTAAGTCTGCCTACTCGACAGACATACTTACAAAACATATCTAATACGAACTTACTTGTTATCCTAATCAAATTAAAGATATTTGTCAAATTTTTAATTTATTATCTGCTTATTTGCCCACACCAAAGCTAAATTTAATACAGTTTTGGTGTTAAGCTAATGCAATAAGGAATATAGTAAGCTTATTAAGTTCAAGTTATAAAAATCAAATTGTAAAAACAAGCGTAAACGAGGCTTGACCCTATTTCTCCATTTCTATTTATTCATAAAGCCACTGAACATAAACACCACACATTTTTGTATGGTGTTTATTTTGCAAGCTCTCTTTGTTTCTTAGTGTCGTAATTGTGTGATGCTTTTATCGCCAAACAGCCCTAGTATGTATACCAAACTCCCTCGTGTGCACAACGACCCCCCATACCCGAAAGTGATACTCCACTAAGTGTGTGTCTTGCAATAGCAGTAAATCTACGGCCACTACAAGAAGCCGTAGTACCGTTAACCCACCCAGAATCACAGCTACACCAAGATACACTAGTGCATATTGAGGTACGCGTCTGATTTTGTCCATTGTGTCTTCTAGCTCGAGCAATTACATTTTTATAAACACTTTCTCCATACACATCACTAACCCAAAAGTGGCATTCCACACTAGCATGCCTATCAGGTAATGTTGGTAATGTTGGTGGTGTTGG
>CAYRGE010000012.1:0-4344 GCA_964423985.1 uncultured Candidatus Saccharibacteria bacterium
ACACAAACAGATTCTATGGAAGCAGATATTACTTTCCGAGTTGAACAATCAAGGCACAATGATGACTTTGTGTGTGGAAACTAAGTAATTTTCAGAATTGCAAGAAATTAACTAATGTTCACTAAATTACTTTTTTTAAAAAGCAATTTAGTGAAATAAATCAAGAAAATATGAAAAAGATAATTATTAGTATGGGAACAATTGTAGCAGTAATGGCTATTGCTATTGGCGGAACTATGGCATTTTTCTCTGACACAGAAACATCAACAGGAAATATGTTTACCGCTGGTTCAATTGATTTAAAAGTAAATCAAACACTTGCATCATATAATGGTGAAAATTGTATTAATTGCCATCTTACAATTGTGAGTGATGAAACCACGAAGGTTGGTACTACTGCAGCGGTTGTATTGACAAATGTTCATTCTGCATGGACTGCAGATCTTGACGGAGGGCATAGTGCGGGAATGCCAAATGATGGTAGTAACGACGGTTCTAAATGGGTTTGGATAACTGACGGACCAATAGGACCTGAAAACGATCAGACATATACATTTACCAGAGAATTTGAATGGAATGGAAGTGCAGATGAAGCAACACTTTACATTGCAACAGATAATCTTTATTCAGGAGTTGTTTTGAATGGCACAGTTATTGGCTCTACCACAAACCTAAATAACTTCACACTAGAGACTGAAGATGTTTTTTCTGGGCTTGCTGAGCATCTTATTCAAGGAACAAACACTCTTGAAGTTACAGTAACAAACATAGGTGTATCTGGCAGTACTCCTGCAGGTAATCCAGCAGGGCTTTTGTTTAAGCTTGTAATTGGTGGAGATTGTAAATATCAAGATACACCAGACGCAACTTGTCAGCTCTGGGGTTCTCGTGATATTGACAAAGAACGCTTTTTTGAATTTGGTGATGTAAAACCAGGAGATAGGGGTGTTAATGTTATTTCACTTGAAGCAACTTATAATGATGCTTTTGTTTGTGTAATTCCACACAATACAGTTGATTTAGAAAATACATTAGTTGAGCCTGAAGTAACTCTTGGTGATGACTCATCCAAGGGTGAGCTTTCAGATTATTTGCAGTTTTTCCTATGGGAAGACAGCAATGGTGATGGTTCATATCAGACTAGCGAAAACACACTAGTTAATTCTGGTACAGGAATTGCTGAAATTCAAACAGCAATGAATGTATTGGAAATAACAGGCGGAGGTGCAACAGAATATATTGGACTTGCGTGGTGTGCAGGAACACAGACAGTAAATACAGTAGATACGACAAACCACACTATCACTTGTGATGGTTCAACTATGGGAGATATGGTGCAGACAGATTCTCTTACTGCAGATATTACTATTTACTCGGAGCAAGTTAGAAATAACCCAAACTTTAATTGTAATGATATTGTAATGTAATAGTAGACCAACTAAAAGTAATAAGGTTTTGTAAAAACTAAAAAATTACATTGAAGCTTTTCTCTCTCGTTCTTTTGTTTAGATAATACTAAATATTAAGCACGAGAGGAAAAAGGCTTTAATGCTTTAATTATAAAATTTGCAAAAATGTTGCAAAAATGCATTTTGTAATTAAAAGCCTAAAGCCTCAAACCAATAAAAGTAAGTAAAAATGTAAAAGATATTATAAAGAACATTTTTACCAGCGTTATAAATATAGTGTTCTATGAAAATTTTACTAAAAGCGATATATTACTCAATTATTGCAATTATTGCATCAGTTGCATTACTTCTGTTTGTTTCAATCATTCCTATTCCAGGGAACATTGAAACAAAAATTGTACTTTCTGGCTCAATGGAGCCGTCAATAAAAACAGGAAGTATTGTTGTGATAAAACCGCTTGAAAGGTATAAGGTAGGGGATACTATCACATTTAGTGGTGGTGTAGCAGATGATATTCCCACCACACATAGAATTACTGAAATGCGTGTAGTAGATGGTGAAATCCGATATATAACAAAAGGAGATGCAAACAAAAGCGTTGATATAAGGGAAGTGCTACATGGCGAGATAATTGGAAGAGTTTTGTTTTCAATTCCGTTTGTTGGTCATATTCTTGAAGCAGCGAAAAAGCCAATAGTGTTTGCATTGTTGATAATTGTCCCAGCAGTAGTAATTTCGTATGGCGAAATTATAAAGATTGCTAGGGAAATAAAGAGAGTTAGAGAGAAAAAAAAGAATTCCGTTGAATAGGGTTTAGTACAAGAAAACACACAAAAAGATAAACAATAAAAAGATAAATTATGAAATTTTTACCAAAACTCATTATAATGTTTTTGATAGTAGGGTTAAACTATTCTGGTATTTTTGCTGTTAGTAAAACAATGGCTTTTTATAGTGACACAGAATTATCAGAAAAAAACCCAATAACTGCTGGCGCGGTTGATTTTTCTCTGATTGATTTAGGGTTTTCTCAGTTGGAACAGTCAATAAACCTAGAGCCAAACAACACCGCAAGTAAAGGTGTTGAAATAAATACAGAAATAGGTTCTGGTGCATTTCAATATTTAATAAAATCAGACAACTTTGGTGGAGATGAGGCTTTTTGTGATGCATTAAGTGTAGAGGTGTCCTTGAGTGGATATAAAATGTATTCTGGAGTCTTGCGTAGTTTTACAACACAAGCTACCACAACAACAGAAACAGTAAATCTTAAAATTAGTAAAGGGGCAAATAATTTTCAAAATAAAGTTTGTGATTTTGATGTCGTATATGATGGTTGGCAAACAAGACATAATTATCCTAATTACGAGAATGGGGGATTTTCTGATACAGAAAAAGTTTCAAGCACTATTTCTTCGTGGGGATTTAGAATAAATAAAGTATATTACGATGTCGCAGATAATCGCGGAGTTGAAGGAGCAAATGAATGGGTAGAAATTTACAATCAAACAAATACCAATCTTGATATTTCTGGCTGGAGTATTTGTGATAGTAATTCTTGTGATGTTATTCCTTCTAATTCTGATTTAATTCCAGCAGAAGGGTATGCGGTTATTACTGCTTCAAGCACAACTTGGGATTATTGGTTTGTTCCAAGTGAAATAAGTAAAATTGTTTTAGATGATATAAAAATAGGTAATGGACTTGCTAATGATGGCGATGCTATTTATTTAAAGCGACCAGATGGCATTGTTGTTGATGAAATGAATTGGCAAGGGAATACCGATGTTTGGAGTTCAGGAGCTAATGCAGTTGCAGAAGGGAGTGTGCTTACACGAATCACAAACGGATTTGATACAGACCAAGCAAGCGACTGGAAGGAACTTGTGCCACCTAATGTTGATTTAATAAACCCCGACGAAGTAGGCGGAACTGAGTGCGGAGGAAATTGGTATTGGGGTGATAGTTACGAAATAAAATGGACAGCTGAAAACATGAACGGCGATGATGCTGATTTAGCGATTGACCTTTATTACATAAAAGATATAAACCTGAACAAGATATTAGACGAAGCTGACACAACACATGTAATTACCAAAAACACAGCAAACGATGGTTCATTCTTGTGGACTATTCCAAGTGGTTTTGAGGGATATATTTGGGTAAAACTAGTTGCAACAGGTTCTGAAAATCCAATGCTTAATAGCACCACAATAAGTAGTAAAGTATGGGATCCAGCACCACCAGTAACTACTAACTACATTGCCCCAGAAAATACAAACGAAGAATATGGAACAGAAAATGAAACATCTTTAGATACATACATACCTATAGTTTCAGAAACAGAAGGTGCTGTGACAGGCGAAACAGATAAAAACCTACCAGTAGAAGGTGAAGCTAGTGAAAGTAGTGAAAACGGCACATTGCCAATAGGCGAAAATGAAACAAAAAATACAAACGAAGAAGAAGGAGTCGTAAATGACAATGAAGCAAAAGAAGAAACAACAGAGAATAGTGGTGATAATAATGAATACACAAGTGCTGTGACAGGCGAAACAGATAAAAACCTACCAGTAGAAGGTGAAGCTAGTGAAAGTAGTGAAAACGGCACATTGCCAATAGGCGAAAATGAAACAAAAAATACAAACGAAGAAGAAGGAGTCGTAAATGACAATGAAGCAAAAGAAGAAACAACAGAGAATAGTGGTGATAATAATGAATACACAAGTGCTGTGACAGGAAATCAAGGTATTGAAAAGATGCAAGAAATAAAAGAAAAAATAGAAGCAATGACAGAGGGTTTTTCAGAGGATAATTTAGCAGAGCAACAAGTACAAGACATAATGACAGAGATTTTTCCAATAGAAAAAACAGATACACAACAAACAGAGCCACAAACAGAGCCAGAACAACAAGTAGAAACAAAGGAAGAAG